>JAYVCA010000044.1:0-20486 GCA_043750135.1 Chloroflexota bacterium
CCCCGAAGTCGGGGCCTTCGTCGCGGCGATGCGCGCCGCGGAAGCGGAGCATTGGGCCGGGGTCGAGGGTCCCGAGCACACGACCGGCGACCCCGCTTCGCTGGTCCGGAACGGGTTCGCCCGGCTCGGCTTTCGGGGCGGCGACGCGGACGCCCTCGCCGTCGTCGACGGCTATGCCGGGGCGGTCAGCGGCTGGTGTCGGATCTACGAGGACAGTGCCGCGACCCTCCAGGAGCTGCGCGTGGCCGGGATCCGGCTCGGGCTCTTGTCGAATACCTGGTGGGCGGCGGCCTGGCACAACGCCGACCTGGCGACTCACGGCTTGGATGCCCTCCTCGACGCGACGCTCTACACGAGCGAGCTGCCGCACTCCAAGCCGCATCCCGCGGTCTTTCGCGAGGCCGCGCGGCGTCTGGACGTCGCCCCGGAGGCCTGCGTCATGGTCGGCGACCGGATGATCGACGATGTCTGCGGCGCCCAGGCCGCCGGCATGCGCGGGATCTGGAAGCGGAACGGCGAGACGCCGGTGCGCGACGACATCCGCCCCGATGCGATCATCGATCAGGTCAGCGAGGTCCCTTCGACGATCGCCGGATGGATCGCTAGCCGATCCGCTCCTTGAACAGCGCCTTGAGCTCGGCGTCCGACCCGCCGAGGTAGCGGCTGGTCGTCGAGGCGTTCTTGTGACCGGCCAGGCGTTGAGCCGCGGGGAGGCCCATCTCGGTGGCCCAGAGCGTGATCGCGGCGTGGCGCAGCCAGTGCGGTGACACGTTCTCCGCCAGGCCGGCGCGCTTGGCGGCCTCGGTGATGGTGCGCTGCGCCGTCCAGACCGACATCCGATATCCAGCGGCCTTACGCCGATCGGTCACGAACAGCGCGGGATCGGTATCTTGGCGGGCCTGCAGATACTTCTGCAGCCACTCGCGAGCGCGTGGGGTGAGGAACACCTTGCGGTACCGGCTCCCTTTGCCGAAGACCGTGACCTCGTCGATCACTCGAATGCCGTCCGCCGGGGTCGTGGCGGTGGGGTCGAGCTCGAGCTGCCGCCGATCGAGACCGATGATCTCGCTGATCCGGCAGCCCGTGGCGCAGAGCAGCTCGACCAACGCCCGCCCGCGGATCCCGTCAGCGGAAGCGGTGTCGAAGCTGTCGATCAGGCGCTTCAGCCGCGCCGCCTCGAGGTGCCGCGCATCAGGGTTCGGATCGCTGGCCTTGGCCAGTTCGACCTTTTCCGGTCCGGGCACCGGGAGCTCGAGGAGGACGCCGAACTTCAGAAGACCGCGCAGGGCGATGAGGATCAGATTCTTCGAGGCCGGGCTGAGCGTCGTCCGTCCGGCGCGCCGGCCGCCGCGGAGCTGGCGCCGGGTCAGGCTGCTCCCGAACGCCTTGATCGACCGCACGTCGAGGTCCGCGACCCGCGGCGCCGCCTGCGGTCCGAAGAACGCGATCAGGAGATGCAGGTAGTCCGCGTACCGCGTGACCGTCCGTGCCGCGCGACCCTTGTCCTGTTGCTCCTGCAGGAAGGCGCGCACGAGGTCGGTGAGCGGGCTCTGCGGTCCGAGGTCGCGCGGATCGACGTAGGGGGACTCCAGGAGCGTCGTTCCCCCTCTTGGTTGAGGTGAAATCATCATTGCACGTGATATTGAATGAGGGCTGACGAGCTGTCAAGACGCCGAGTCGTCCCTTCCCCGACCGCTCTGAGCGGCACCGACCTTGCACCCGCAGCCGCGTGGCGACCATTCCTGCGGCCATCTCTCCGCGCCGCGGCTTGTCCGTTGTGGCCCCGCGCTGGCGTGCCGGCCGGCGGGCCATCCCGTTCGAGACGCTGCTGCTGGGCCTGTCACTGGTCGTCGCCGCGATCGCCCACGGCGTGAACATGGGCGCCTACCCGGCGTTCAGCCTGGCCGACGATGAAGGGATCTACGTCAGCCAGGCGCTCGCCGTCCTCAACGGCCAGGGGTTGGCACCCTACACCTACACCTACGACCACGCCCCCGGCGGGTGGCTCCAGCTGGCGCTCTGGTACCTCGGGACCGGCGGCCCGGCGACCTTCGGCACGCCGATCGACGGCGGGCGGGTGCTGATGCTCCTGGTGCACCTGGGCAGCGCCTTCCTCCTGTTCCGCGTGGCCCGTCGCCTTGGCGCGAGCCCCATCGCCGCGACGGTCGCGGTGCTGCTCTTCGCGCTCTCGCCGATCGCGGTCTTCTTCCAGCGGATGGTCCTGCTCGACAACCTCATGGTGTTCTGGCTGCTCGCCGGCCTCGCCCTCCTGCTGCGCTCGACCGGCCGCGCCGCGGTGATCGGAGCCGGCATCGCCTTCGGCCTGGCGCTGCTCTCCAAGGAGACGGCCATCGTCGCTGCACCGGTCTACGCGGCGCTGCTGATCCGTCAGGCCGGCTGGCGGCGGATGGGGCTCTGGGTCGCCGCCGTGGCCCTGACCGGCCTGCCCTATCCGCTCTACGCGCTGGCTCGGAACGAGCTGTGGCCGGTGAGCGATCCATACCTGCCGTATGTCATCGGAAATGACGCGCTCGCCCGTCCGTCGCTCCTGAGCACCCTGGCCTGGCAGCTCACCCGCTACGGCGGTGGGTTCTGGAATATCGAGAACAACTTCTTTTGGTACCTGCGGCACGACTGGCTCTGGCGCGACGCCACGCTGCTTACCGGCGGCGTGGTCGCCATGGTGGCAAATCTGATTCGGGGCCTCCGCGGGGACCGTCGCCTCGTCGTCGCGGCGGCGCTCGGGCTTTTGGTCATCGCCTACCTTGCGCGCGGCGGCGTCGTGTTCGCGTTCTATATCGTTCTGCTCACGCCATTCCTTTGCCTGAACGCGGCGTTGCTGTTCGAGGCGATCCTTCGTCGATTCTCACGACGCGCGGCGCTCCGCCTGGCGGGGTCGGCGCTGGTGCTCTTCCTGGGGGCCGCGTGGTGGTCCGGGACGCTGCAGCCGCTGTACGCCGACCGTCCCGCCGCACCGGCGCGGACCGCGGCGGCCTGGATGAAGACCCATCTTCCGCCGGACGCACGGATCATCGGCCGGGACGACCTCTTCCCCTTGCTGCGCGAGCCGGTCGACGGGCCGGCCTTTCCGAACTACACGGTCCACTGGAAGGTCGCGCACGATCCGTCGGTCCGCGCGGCGGTCTTCGCGAGCAACTGGTCAACGGTCGACTACCTCGTCATCTCCGACCACCTGGTCGACGATTTCTGGGGCACCGAAAATCGCATCGCGATCGCCGCGCAGTGGAATGCCCATCTCATCGCGCGATGGTCCGCGCCGGCGGGCAACGGCGCCGTCCACGCGCCCCAGTACGTCGAGATCTGGGAGGCGGACCGCCTGCGGAGCGCCGATCGGGCGGCGTACGCGGTCGCCGACCAGACCCGCGGCCGCGACCAGCTCTGCGGGCCGCGCCGGTCGAGCTGCGACACCGATCTGACGCCGGCTCCGCTCGCTCTCCGGGAGAAGGCCCCGGAGGCTCGTTAGGTGGTGGCGGCCACCGGCACGGCGTCGGTCATCTCGTCGACGAGCTCGGAGTAAGTCCGGGGCTCGAGCTGTCGCGGGGTGAGCCCGAGGTCGTAGGCGAGGCCGTCAATGTCGGCGTCGTTCTCGAGCGCCTCGATCTCGCAGAACCAGCCGGCACCCTCGAGATAGTCGAGCGAGACCTCGCGGTTCCCCCAGACGTAGACCTCTCGCAGCTTCACGATCTTGCGGATCCGCTTGAAGCCGAGCTCGCCGAGCAGCTCCTCGATGGGCCCCGACACGAGCACCGCGGTCAGCTCCCGGCGGACCTTGTCGACGCCATGGATCTCCCGCGGCGACTTATAGGTGAGCTCTTGGACGCCGCCCTGGTCGCGGAATCGCAATCGCAAACGCCGATCATCCTGCTGCAGGTGGATCGCCGGGTGGTCGAAGAAAACATCACCCTCGGCGCCGCCGCGGACCCAGTGGCCGTCGCGCGCGAGGTGGTCGCGAAGCTGATCGACCTGCTCCGCGGCCAAGCGATATTTCCGCTCCCGTTCGATCACGCTCTTCCCCCAGCCGGATCCTCTGCCGATGCGACGCGCGAAAAGCGTAGCACCGAGGTTGAGTCGGAGTTACGTCGCGGGGGCGATCTCCTCGAGCGATCGGCCGCGCGTCTCCTCGGCGAGGACGAAGACCGCGGCGGCGGTGAGGAGAAGAAGCACGGTGAACAGGCCGAACGCCGCGCCCTGGCCGGCGGTGGCGACGATCACCGGGGTGAGGAGCGGGCCGGCGATCCCGCCGAGGCGCCCGACCGCCGCCGCGGCGCCGCTGCCGGTCGCGCGGAGCGCGGTCGGGTAAAGCTCCGGGGAGAAGGTGTAGACGACGCCCCACACCCCGAGACCGAAGAACGAGAGCAGCGCTGCCCAAGCGAACGCCGGTCCGGGCGTGCTGGCGTCGGGGCCCAGGCCGGTGGTGCCGAAGCCGAGGGCCGCGACCGCCGTCCCCACCAGAAAAGCGACGAGGGTCGCCTTTCGCCCGGCGCGCTCGACCAGCCAGGCGGCGGTGAAGTAGCCAGGCACCTGGGCGAGCGTGGAGAGGAAGAAGAACTCGTTGCTCCGCACCACTGAGAGGCCGCGATCGGCGAGGAGCGTGGGGACGAACACGAACATCCCGTAGTACGTGAGGACCACCCCGAACCAGAGGATCCAGAGCATCACCGTCCGCCGCAGGTAGCGCGGCGAGAAGAGATCACTGAACCGCGCGCTGCTCGAGCGCGGCGGCGCGACCGGCCGGGCGACGGTGATGAGCGCTCCCCCGCCCTCGCGCTCCACGCGGCGGACGATCGCGTCCGCCTCGGCGGTGCGGCCGTGCTCGGCGAGATAGCGAGGCGATTCCGGCAGGGCCCGGCGGAGGTAGGCGACGTAGAGCGCCGGCAGCGCGCCGATGGCGAACGCGCCGCGCCAGCCGATGACCGGGAGCGCGACCACGGCGATGAGTCCCGCCGCGATCGTCCCGTAGGCCCAGAACGATTCCAACAGCACGATGAAGCGGCCGCGCGAGGCCCGTGGCGCGAACTCGGCGACGAGGGTCGAGATCACCGGCAGCTCGCCGCCGAGCCCGAGGCCGGCGACCAGGCGCGCGGCGAGGAGGAGTTCGAACGACGGCGCCGCGGCGGAGAGGAGGCTGCCGATGGAGAAGAGCACGAGGGTCGCCTGGACCACGTTCCGACGGCCGTAGCGGTCGGCAAGCCGTCCGGAGATCGCTGCCCCGAGGAACATCCCGGCAAAGCCGGCGCTTGCGGCCAATCCGGTGCGGACCGCGTCGAGGCCGAATTCGCCACGGATCGGCGCGAGGAGGAATCCGATGAGGAGCACGTCCATCGCGTCGAACATCCACCCGACGCCGCTTACCGCGAGGAGCCGCCAGTGGAAGCGATTCAGTGGCGCGTTGTCGAGGCGTGCGAGGAAGGTCTCCGCGCTCACACGCAGCCTTCGGCAACGAGGAGCTCGGCATTCAGCACCGACGCGCCGGCCGCGCCGCGAATGGTGTTGTGTCCGACGACGACGAACTTCAGACCCAAGACCGGGTCCGCCCGGATGCGACCGACGGTCGAGGCCATGCCGCGCTCGTTGTCGCGGTCCAAGAGCGGTTGTGGACGGTCCGGTGCGTCGCTGACGATGATCGGCCGCTTCGGCGCGGACGGCAGCCCGAGCTCCTGCGGCCGTCCACGGAAGGCGCGGAAGCTGTTCTTCACCGCGTCGAGATCCGGTGGGCCCGCGAGCCGCACGCTCACGGTCTCGGTGTGACCGTCGCGGACGAGCACGCGGTTGCAATGGACCGACATCGGGAAGCGCGCCGGGACGAAGCCCTTCGTGCCGTCCCATGCGCCGAGGAACTTCTGGGTCTCTTCGACGACCTTGTCTTCCTCGCCGCCGATGAACGGGATGACGTTGTCGAGGGTGTCCAGCGACGGGACGCCCGGGTACCCGGCACCGGAGATCGCCTGCATCGTCGTGACCACGAGCTGCTCGATCCCGAAGTCGCGGTGCAGCGGCGCGAGCGCCAGGGTGAGATGGATGGCCGTGCAGTTGCCGTTCGTGATGATCGAGCCGGTCCAGCCGCGTGACTGGCGCTGCCGGATGAGCGCCTTCGCGTGATCGAAGTTCACCTCCGCCAGGAGGTTCGGGACGTCGGCGTCCATCCGGTGCGTGGAGGCGTTCGAGAACACGTGGTGGCCGGCGTTGGCGAGCGCGGCCTCATGCTCGGCCGCGGCGTCCGTCGGCAGCGCGCTGAAGCAGAGGTCCGCGGCGAGCTCCGGATGGGTCGGCTGGAGGACGATGTCCGCGACGGATTCCGGCATCGGCTCGGGCAGATGCCAATGGACCGCGTCTGCGTATCGTTGGCCCACGCGTCGCTCGGATGTCGTGAGGGCCACAAGGTCGAACCAGGGATGCCTGGCGAGCAGGGTGATGAATCGTTGCCCGACCGTCCCGGTGGCTCCTAGGACCGCGACGGTCCGCTTCTTCCTGTCGGTCATGAGGGCAAGTGTGACGCATGGAACTCGGCGTGGATCGCGCGGACCGCTACCTCGCGATCGCGCTCCGCGACGACCAGGGAAATATTCAGCTCGCTCGAGCCCTGCGCGATCGCAACAACGTTGACCTTCGCCCGCGCGATCGCGCCGAACAGGCGTGCCGCGACCCCGGGGGTCCCGCGCATCCCCTCCCCCACCGCGGACACGATCGCGACCGGGGCATCGACGGCGACCTTCTCCACATCGTGGCGCGCCAGCTCGTGGGAGAACATCTTTCGCAGCGCCCCCTCGAGTCGGGTGACCGATGAGTTCGGAACGACGAGGCAGATCGAGTTCTCGCTCGAGGCCTGGCTGATCATGAGCACCGAGATCCCCTCGGCGGCCGTCGTGTCGAACACGCGCGCCGCGAAGCCAGGCACGCCGCTCATCCCGGCGCCCTGGACCGTCACCAGGCCCAGTCCGGCGAGTGACGTCGTCGCTTTCACGACCGTGCCGTCCGTCGGGGTCCGCGCGGTGATCGTCGTACCGGGATCGTCCGGCGCGAACGTGTTCAGGATCCGGACCGGGATGCCTGCTTCGACCGCCGGCAGGACGGTGCGCGGGTGGATGACCTTCGCGCCGAAGTACGCGAGCTCCGCGGCTTCGGCGTAGCTGATCGCCGCCAGCGGCTTCGCGTCGGGGACGATCCGTGGGTCGGCGCTCATGACGCCGCTGACGTCGGTGAAGATACGGCACTCCCGGGCCCCAAGCGCTGCGGCGAGGATCGCGGCCGAGTAATCCGACCCGCCTCGGCCGAGCGTGGTGGTGACGCCATCCGCGGTCGAGGCGACGAAGCCGGTCACCACCGGCACCGTGCCGTAGCGCATCCGCGGGCGCAGCTGCGTCTCGACCCGTTCGCGGGTGAGCTCCATGAGCGGGTTCGCGTGACCGAACGCGTCGTCGGTGATGATCAGGCCCTCGGCGGACAGTGCCTCGGCCGGGACGCCGCGGGCGGTCAGAAGCGCGGCGACGATCGGCGCGGACACCCGTTCGCCGTACGACAGGATCGCGTCCATGGACCGTGGGCTGCACTCGCGGAGGAGGGCCACGCTGCGCAGCAGCGCGATCGTCCGCTCGGTGAGATCGCTGATCTCGGTGAGCGCCTCAGCGCCTTCGACGCCCACCAGATCCGCGGCCAGGTTCTTGTGCTGCTCCGCGAGCTTCTGGATGATCTGCTGCGCGCCCGCGGCGTCGCCCGCGCTGGCCTGCTGAGTGGCCTTCACCAGGGCGTCGGTCGTGCCGGCCGTCGCCGAGACCACGACGACGCGCTCGCCGGTCGTGGCGCCAACGATCTTCGCCAGCGACTCGACGGCCGGTGGGGACGCTACTGACGTTCCGCCGAACTTGAAGACGAGGGCGCCGCTCATCGCATCGACCGAGCGACCGCGATCACGTCCGCGAGTATCGCCGAGGCCGTCGCGTCGCCGCCGGCCCCCGGACCGCTCCAGATGAGGGTGGCGGCCAGGTCCGATTCGAGCTCGATGACGTTCGTCGGGCCGGTGGCGCGGCCCTCGAGAGAATCCGCGGCAACTTCTTCGGGGCCTACGCGGCACTTCGTCGCCTTCTCGCCGAAATCCGCCACCGCGAGATAGCGCAGGCGCATCCCACGGGAGGCGGCCGCGCCGGCGTGCGCGGCGGTCGTCGTCCGGAGCGAGGTGCGCCGGACCTGGTCGGGATGGAAGTGACGGCTTTCCAGCAGGCTGACGAGGATCGAGAGCTTGTACGCCGCGTCAAGGCCGTCGATGTCGTTCGTCGGATCGGGCTCCGCGTATCCCCGCGCCTGTGCCTCCGCGAGCGCCTCGTCGAATCCGATCCCCTCGTCGAGTCGCGAGCAGATGTAGGTGGTCGTCCCGTTCAGCATTCCACGCAGCACTCGCGGGCGGATGGCCCCCAAGTCACGTATCCCGCGGATGACCGGGATCGCGCCACCCACGGCCGCCTCGAACCGGAGGTCCCGGTGTGCCAGGCGCGCGGTCTCGTGGAGGGCGTTCCATTCCTTCGCCACGGCCTCCTTGTTGGCGGTCACGACGTGCTTGCCGCGCTCGAACGCGGCGTTCAGGAGATCGACGGCCGGCTGATGGCCGCCGATCACCTCGATGACCAATCCGATGTCGGGGTCGTCGAGGATCGCGAAAGGGTCCGCGACGACCGGCACGCCCCCGGCATCGCGGGTCTTCGCCGGATCGCGCACCGCCGCGGCATGCAGTCGGACCGCCCGACCGGCGGCCGCGTCAATGCGTTTCTGACGATCGGCGAACGCGCGGCCGACCGCGCTCCCGACGGTCCCGAGGCCGAGCAGTCCGACGCCGAGCGCCTTCTGCGTCATCCGATCGCCTCTTCCAGCAGGTCGAGGGCGACACCGACGCTCGCCAGGCGGTTCCCGGCACGGTCGTGACGCCACTGGAGCTTCTTCACCGCCTGTCTACTGGCGGAGTCGACCGCGACGTAGACCAGGCCGACGGGCTTGCCCGGGGTCGCGCCGCCCGGCCCCGCGATCCCGGTGATGCCAAGGCCGATCCCCGCGCCAAGGCGCTCGCGGATCCCGCGCGCGAGCGCGGCGGCGACGACCGACGAGACCGCACCGTGCCCGTGGATGAGCTGGGGGGGCACGTCGGCAAGGATCGACTTTGCCTCGTTGGAGTACACGACCGCGCCGCCGACGAAGACGTCGCTCGACCCGGCCCGCTCGGACAGCATCGCTCCGAGCAACCCGCCAGTGCAGGATTCGGCCGACGCGACGGTGAGGTTGGCACGGCGCAGGCCGGCAAGGATGGCATCCATCCGGGCCTCGAGCTCCACGTACGTCGGCGCGGGCCGCGTCCGCGAGGGAACGCTAGCGGGCACGGCCGGGGGCGTCCGTCGCCTTCCGCGCCGCCGCCCTCGCCGCGCGATCGGCCCGCCATGGCTCGGGAATGCCGCGGCCGGCGATAGCGAACGAGGCCTTCCACAGGTAGTCGACGCCGGACAGCACGGTCAGCGCGACGGCCGCCGCGAGGAGGGAGTAGGCGATGTCGGCGAGGAGCGCCGAGGGCGCGGCGAGAAGGAGCAGGAGCGCCGCGGTGGCGGCCGACTGGACGATCGTCTTGGCCTTCCCATACGGGCTGGCTCCTACGCTGTAGCCGCGCGCCGCGGCGATCGCGCGGAGGTTCGTGACCGCCAGCTCGCGCGCGACGATGAGCACGACGATCCAGGCCGGCACCAGGCCCTTCGCCTGCAGGCCGATGAGCGTGCCGACGATGAGGATCTTATCGGCGAGCGGGTCGAGGAATGTTCCGAGCCGGGTCACCTGGCCAAGACGCCGCGCGAGCCGGCCGTCCACCGCGTCGGTGAGTGCCGCGACGACGAAGATCGCCAGGGCCGGAGCGCCACCGGCGGTGCCGGGGGCGGCGAGGAGAAGCACGATCGGCGCGGCGGCCAGCATCCGCAGATAGACCAGCACGAGCGGCGCGTTGATGATCATGGTGACGCGAACCCTCGCTCGGCGACCTGGCCAAGCTCCCCCATCTTGCCGAGATCCTGCCCGTTGTAGACGAGGAAGGTCGCACCGCCGTTCCCGCTGCGCACGACAACGGTCTTCCCGCTGAAGATCAGCGTCTGGCCCGACGGGAACACCTTGTTGGTGTTCGGCGCTTGGGCACCATCGATCGTCGCGAGGATCCAGGCCTCGCCGCCGGCGATCCGGACCGTGACGAAGGCCGCGGTGTAGGCGACCGCGACGGTGCGCGTCTCTTGGACCTCGCCGCCGGTCGCCGTCTTGGCGATGACCCGGACGGTCTGGGAGCCTTGAGCGAAGTTGACGGTCACCGCGAATTTCCCGTCGGCCGCAACGGCGACCGCGGCGCCATTGACCAAGAGGCTGGCCACCGACTTATCGACCCGCCCGGAGACCGTCACTGGGGCGTTGGTATACGTGCCGCCGTTCGCCGGCTGCTCGACGATGAGCTGGGGCGCCTGGCCGTCGTTCACCGCCACCGCCGTGTACTGCACGGTGCGCGAGGCTTGGTTCAGCTTCCCGGCTGCGTCGAGGACCTGCACCTCGATATGGTTCGGGCCTGGCTTGAGCGGCACGAGAACAGTGAATGTGCCGTCCGCCGCGGGGCGGATGTCATTGATCGTTTCCTGGCCCGGGGAGACCCGAACGGTGATGCGGCCGTCGGCGACGGTACGGCCCTTGATCAGGTATTCGGCAGCTTGAGCGACGGCGTCGGAGGCCGGGTCACTGATCTCGATCCGCGGCGGCACCGCGAAGTTCGAGAACTGGTAGTAGAGATAGCCGAGGAACAACAGGACGCTTGCCAGGAGCGCGATCGGCACGAGCACCGCCGGGGTGAAGATGAAGCTGCGCTTCACCAGCGGCTTCATCGGCTCGAAC
The DNA here is from genome assembly GCA_043750135.1 of Chloroflexota bacterium. Taxonomy (GTDB): domain Bacteria; phylum Chloroflexota; class Limnocylindria; order P2-11E; family P2-11E; genus UBA4735. The sequence goes on from JAYVCA010000044.1 coordinate 10,909, forward strand.
GTCCGGACCGGCTCGGGGGCCACGCGCTCGCCCTGAAAGAGCGCTACCTGCTCGCCCGGGTCGAGGTTCAGGTACTCGGCGTAGTTCCGGAGGAACCCTTTCGTGTAGACGGCCCCCGGCAGCGACTGGTAGTCGCCATTCTCGAGCGCGACGAGGAACTTTTCGCGGATCCGGGTGTCCTCGGCGGCCTGCTCGAGCGTGAGGCCCATTCGCTCACGCTGTTGCCGCAGCTGCTCGCCGAGGCGTGCCATCAGCCGTTCTCGCCGTCTGGGCGGCCCGGATCCCGCCGCACACCGTAGACCTCACGCATCTTGCCGGGTCCCATCGCCGGGCCAATGACGCCGTGCTGCTCCATGACGTCGATGAGCCGACCGGCGCGCGCAAAGCCGACGGTCATCTTGCGCTGGAGCATCGAGACCGACGCCTGGCCGGCGCGACGGATGATCTCGACGGCCTCGTCGTAGCGGTCGTCGTCGATCTCGTCGCCGCTGCTGCCGTCGCGGCGGACGAGCTTGTCCTCGCCCTCGCTCACCTCGTTATGACGGTCGTAGCCCGTACCGGCTTGGGCGATCCAATGGCCGGCGATGCTCGCGATCTCCTTATCCGAGATGAAGACGCCCTGCGCGCGGATCGGCTTTGCCAGGTCCGGGCGGAGTACCAGCATGTCCCCACGACCAAGGAGCTTCTCGGCGCCGGTCATATCCAGAATGGTCCGGGAGTCGATCGCCGATGCTGTAGCGAACGCGATCCGAGCCGGAATGTTCGCCTTGATGAGTCCGGTGATGACGTCGACGGAAGGACGCTGCGTCCCCAACACCAGGTGGATCCCGGTCGCCCGAGCGAGCTGGGCGACCCGCGTGATCTGTTTCTCCACCTGGATCGGCGCCTGGATCATCAGGTCGGCAAGCTCGTCGATGACGAACACCACGTACGGGATGCGGTCCGGACCGAGCCGCGACTCGTTGTAGCTGGCGATGTTCCGCGCGCTGGCCCGGGCAAAAAGCCGGTAGCGCCGGTCCATCTCGCCGGTGACCCAGTAGAGCGCGTTGAGGATCTTCTCGCCGTCGGTCATCACTGGGGCGATGAGGTGAGGGATCGCCGCGAATCCAGCGAAGTCGACGCGCTTCAGGTCGCCGATGAGCAGTCGTACTTCATCCGGCGTCGCCTTGAGCAGCAGGCTGCAGAGGATCGAGCTGATCGAGACGCTCTTCCCCGACCCGGTCTGCCCCGCGACCAGAAGATGCGGCATCGCCGCGAGATCGAGCACGATCGGCGAACCCGAGACATCACGGCCCAGCGCGACGGTGAGCTTCGACCGCGCGTCACGGAACAGCGGGGTCTCGACGACGTCACGCAGCGACACGACGCCGACGGCGAGGTTGGGGACCTCGATACCGACGACGCTCTTGCCCGGGACCGGGGCCTCGATCCGCAAGGTGCGAGCGGCGAGCGCCAACGAAAGGTCATCGTTCAGCGCCTCGATCCGTGAGAGCTTCACGCCCGGCGCGGGCTTGATCTCGTAGCGGGTGACCACCGGACCGACCGTCGCCTCGACGACCTTCGCCGAGATGTTGAAGTGCGCGAGCGTCTCTTCGATGATCCGCGCGCTTCGTTCGATCTCGCCCTTGCCGCCGTGCTGGGCGTCGTCGCCGGCCTCCAGGAGGTCGATCGACGGGGTCGTCCAGGTGCGGTCGGCGAGCGCGTGGAGCACACCCTCGGCCGCGATCATGGCCGACGGCAGGCCTTCGAGGCCGGCCGGCACCACCGGTGCGGACGGCACCGGAAATGGGAGCGACTCCTGCTGGGCGAGGATCTTCGGCGGGCGCCGTCCGGGCCGATCCTCCGGCAGATTGATGCGAACGATCACCGGCTCCCCCTCGGGCTCCGGATCCCGATCATCGCGGACCGGCCGTCCGGCTGGACGCAGGGTCGGTGCGAGGGTCTCGAAGCGTGGCGCGGTCCCTCCCGGAAGGGCCGCGCCGGGACGGAGCGCGAACTGGGGACGCCGATCGAGCGCCGGGCGGGCCAGCTCGGCGACGGTCCGGTTCGCCGCGACCACGACACCGATGCCGAGGATCGTGAAGAGCACGATGAGCCCGCCGATCGGTCCGAGCGCACCGGTCGCCGCGCCGCCGATCGCCCCGCCGACGACGCCGCCGTTCGCGGACCAGACCTGCACCAATCCGAGGAGGGCGACGATCACCAGAGCCGCTCCGGTCCCTGGCAGCAGTAGCCGCTGGAGGATCGTCCGTTCCCACACCACCGCGGCGCCAAGGAACAGGAGCAGCGGAACGAGGAACGCGCCCCACCCGAGGGACCAGAGGAGCGATGCGCGCCACCATTGGAGCAAGGCCCCTTGGCCGGCGACGAGCGCGATGATCGAGAGGATCCCGAGCAGGCCCAGCGCGATCGCCCCGATCTCCGACCGGATCCGGGCCTGCATCGCCGCGGGGCCGGTGCGGCGCTGCGGACGTGTCGTCGTCTTCGGGGCCACGCTAGACCTGCATGATGACGGGGAGGACCATCGGCCGGCGCTTCGTCTTGTTGTAGAGGAATGACGCCAAGCTCTCGTGGATCGCCGTCTTGAGCGCCGAGGTCTCGGCCAAGCGCGGTCCGGTCTGCGCCGCGGCGAGACCGTCGAGGACCTTCTGCCGCGCCTCCTCGAGGAGACCGGTCGCGTCCTGATCGGGCACGAAGCCCTTGGTGATGATGTCCGGGCCGGCAACGACCATACCGGTCTGGTGCTCGATCGTCACGACGACGACGAGGACGCCGTCGCTTCCGATGGACCACCGGTCGCGCATCACCGACTGACTCACGTCGCCGACGCCGAGTCCGTCGACGTAGACCTGGCCGGCGTGGACGCGCTCGGCCACCCGTGTCCCCTTCGCGCTGAACTCGAGAACGTCACCGTTGGTGAGGATGAAGGCGTTCTCCTGCGCGACGCCGACGTCCACGGCCATCTTCGCGTGGCGGACGAGCATCCGGTACTCGCCGTGGATCGGAACGAAGTGCTGCGGCCGCAGGATGTTCAGGAGGAGCTTCAGCTCCTCCTGGCTCGCATGGCCGGAAACGTGGGGCCGGTTCGAGACGTCGTAGACGACGTCGGCGCCGAGCTTGAACAGGTTATCGATCGTGCGGCTCACCAGCTCCTCGTTCCCGGGGATCGGGTTCGAGGACATGACCACCGTGTCGCCCTCTTTCACCGCGACGTGGCGGTGGTCGCCAAGGGCCATCCGGGAGAGCGCGCTCGTGGGCTCGCCCTGACTCCCCGTGGTGATGATGCAGATCTCGTGGTCCGGATGCTTGCCGATGTCGCCGGCGTGCACGATGGCCCCATCTGGAAAGTCGAGGTAGCCGAGCTCCTTCGCGGTACGGGTGTAGTTCTCCATCGACCGCCCGATGATCGCGGTCTTGCGGCCCCAGGCCGCGGCGATCTCGACGATCTGCTTGATCCGCGAGATGTTCGACGCGAACGTCGTGGTGATCACCCGGCCGGACGCCCGGGCGAAGATCGCGTCGAGCAGCTCGCCGACATGACGCTCCGACGGGGTGTATCCGGGAACCTCGGCGCGGGTGGAGTCCGAGAGCAGCAGCAGGACACCCTTTGCCGCGATCTCGGCGAGGCGGGCAAAGTCGGTCTGTCGCCCATCCACCGGGGTGTGATCGAACTTCCAGTCACCGGAGTGGACGATGGTCCCCCGCACGGTCTCGATGGTCATCCCGACCGCGTCGGGGATCGAGTGGCAGACGTTGTACGAGTCGCAATCGAAGACGCCGACCCGGAACGGTGTGCCCGGGGTGATCTCGCGATAGGTCGTCCGCTCGGCGAGCTTGTGCTCCTTCAGCTTCGTCCGGATGAGCCCAAGCGTCAGCTTGGTGCCGTAGAGCGGCACATCGCCGAGGTCGCGGAGGACGTAGGGCAGCGCGCCGATGTGGTCCTCGTGCGCATGGGTGATGAGAATGCCTCGGACCTTCTGCTTCCGTTGCACCAGATAGGTGATGTCTGGGATGACGAGATCGATCCCGAGCATCTCCTCGTCGGGGAACATGAGCCCGGAGTCGACGATGACGATATCGTCGCCCTGCTCGATCGCCATCATGTTCTTGCCGATCTCGCCCACCCCGCCGAGCGGAATGACGCGGACCATGCCCGCCGGGACCGGCGCGACAGCGGCCGCGTTCGATCTGGCAGAGCCCGCGCCTGGCTGAGAAGAGCCCGCGCCCGACTTGGAAAAGCCCGCGCCCGGCTTAGCCAAGGAGCGTCATCTGCTCGACCGGCACGGTCTCCGTCGCGGGGCTCTCCGCAGGCTCCGCTGCGGACTGGGCCGGCGAGACGGTTCGCAGGAACGCGGCGAGCGCGCTGAAGTCGGCGATGAGGTCGGCGCGCAGCGACGGCTGGTGGAGCGCTGCTGCCGGGTGGAAGACTGGGAAGATCACGAGTCCGTCCTTTCGACGCGGCTTTCCGTGCACGCGTGTGATGGATTCGCCGGGGAAGAACTTGTACATCGCGTGGCGGCCGAGGGTGACGATCACCGCCGGCCGGAGCGCGGCGAGATGACGCTCGAACCAGACATGGCACGCGGCCACCTCATCTGGCAGCGGATCCCGGTTCTCGGGCGGACGATGGCGGACGACGTTGGTGATGAACACCTTGCTCCGATCCAGGCCGATCCCGGCGAGGAGCTGATCGAGGAGCTGGCCCGCCGCGCCGACGAAGGGCCGGCCTCGGAGGTCCTCGTTGTAGCCCGGGGCCTCCCCCAGGAACAGGATCCCGGACTCAGCGCTCCCCTCTCCCGGGACGGCCTGCCTGGCGCTCCGGTGAAGCGGACAGGCCGTGCAGGCACGGATCTCGGTGGCCAGGGCCTCGAGCTCGTCGGTCATGCGTTGATTATCAGGGCGCGGGCGCTTTCCGGGCGAGGTACAGCACATCGGAGTAGGGCCGCCGCGGCATCTCCACGACGTCCACCAGGAATCCGGCCCGTTCGAACATCGCCAGGGCCTCGGCGCGCGCCAGGAAGTGGAAGCGCCGCGCGCTCTGCCGGGTGAACCCGAGCCCGACGGTGAGGAGCTCCTGGCCGTAGGTGAGGGCATAGCGTGCGCTGACTGCGCGCTCCTGGGCCTTGACCACGAGTGGGGCATTCGGCGCGAGCGCTTGCGCGGCCTTGCGCAGGACCGCCTCCTGATCCGACGGGGTGAGGAGATAGAGCACGTCGACGATGGTGATCGCGTCGCAGTGCGGCGGGAGCTCCTGGATGATGTTCCCGACCTCGAACCGAAGTCCCTCGCGTCCGGCGATCGTGCTTCGCGCGACGGCGATCTTCCGTTCATCGATGTCGATCCCGAGCACCCGGCGGCCGGGCCCTGCCTCGGCGAGCACGTTCGCGAACAGCCCGTGGCCGCACCCGAGGTCCACGACGAAGCCGTGGCGGGGCACGTATCGCTCGACGAAGGCGAGGTCCGAGAGGAACGCGCGGCCGTGCACGAACCAGCGAGCGACGAGCGGCGCGCCACGGTACCGGTGGACCGCGCGCTCGAGGGCCGCGGTGGTCGTCGAGCCGGGCATCAGCGGCCTCCGGCGGGAACGCGATGCCGCACGGTGTCGTCGCCGAGTGCGGCCCGCAGGAGCGGATCGGTGAGAACGACGAGGTCGTCGTGCCGGCGGAGCACGAGGGCATCTCCGGTCTCCTCCAGGGCGGCATCCGGGTGCCCGGGATGCGCGCCGATCTCACCCAGCCTGCCGTAGGTGGCGAAGAGCGCGACCGTCGCGGCATCGGGTCGTTGCCGGAGCGAGGACAGGTCGAGGTACCAGTCATTCCCTGGTATCCCGCGCGCGAATGGCGCGCCGAGCGCGGTCGAGAGGCCGAGCAGCTGCGCCTTCACCGCCGCGCCGCCGCGGGGCGGCGCGCCGCGCCGCAGCCAGCGGACGCCACGCTCCCGCGCGAGGGGAGCGACGATCCGCAGCACGGCCGGCATGAGGTGCACGTGGCGGTGCGAATCCCATGCCGCCGCCGGGGCGCCGAGCGCCGCCGCACGGTCCGCCTGGGCGCGGATCTCGAGCGCGAGCTCGGCCGCACGGATGCGCCCGGTGAACAGTCGTGCGGTGAAGGGGCCAAGCCGGTGGAAACGGCCTTCGGGATCCACCAACGAGCGGATCAGCGCCGGATCGGACACCGGGCGGCCGCCAACGAGATCGAGATGGAGACCGACCTCGAGTCGTCGCTCGGCGCGCGCTAGCTCGGCGGCTTCGGCGCCGTGCGGGAAGGTCACCAGCAATGAGGCCGACCGGACCACGCCGTCGCGGCAGGACTCGAGGATCCCGCGCGTCACTCCGGGGGACATCCCGAGGTCGTCCGCGGTGATCACCAGGCCGCTCACCGCGCGGGCGCCGCGATCGCCGACCCATACCGGCCACGCGCGGCATTCCAGCGGATGAGGAGCAGATCGCGGAACATCCGGGGCGAGTCACGGAGAAAGGCGATCGTCGTCGGGCCCTCCTGATGGAACTGGAACGGGATCTCGGCCACGCGATAGCCACGTCGCCGAGCGAGGAACAGGACCTCGGCATCGAACGCGAATCCTTCGAGCGTGGAGCGCGCGAAAAGATCCTTCGCCGCCTCCGCGGTGTACATCTTGCCGCCGCATTGGGTGTCCCGGACGTCGATCGGCACGACCAGGTGAACGCAGGCGCGGAAGACCTGCCCCATCAGCGTCCGCCACCACGGCCGGTCGACGACCGAGCCCGCCACGTAGCGTGACGCGACGGCGATATCGGCCCCGTCGGCAAGCGCCGCGGTGAGCTGATCAAGTAGCTCGACCGGGATGGTGAGGTCGGCATCGAGGAAGGCCACCGGATCGCCCGCCGCGGCCGCGACGCCGGCGCGCACCGCGGCGCCCTTCCCTCGGTGCGGCAGGTCCAGGTAGCGGTAGCGAAGGTGGGACCGCGGGAGGGTCTCGACGGCGCGCGCGAATGCCGCGCCCGTCCCGTCGCTCGATCCGTCATCGCAGACGATGACCTCGGCCGCGACGGCGCGTGCGAGGAAGAACTCCGCACAGCGAGCGAGGCTCGCCGGCAAGCGGCGAGCCTCGTTGTACGCCGGAAGGATCAACGTGAGGACGGCTCTACCTCGGCGGACCGCTCCGGCGGAAACCACCCGGGCCACCGGGGCCGCTCGGGCCGCCGGGGCCGCGTCGGAACCCACCGCGGTCGCCACCGCTGTCGCTGCGCTCGGCGAAGCGGGCCCGATCGGCGCGCGAACGCTCTTCGAACTCGCTCCCCTGCTCGCTCACCGCCCGGATCGAGAGGTTGACGCGACCCTGGCGATCGACCTCGGCCACCTTGACCTTGACCTTGTCGCCGACGGTGAGGGCGTCCTCGATGCGGCCGATCCGTTCGGAGGAGATCTCGGACACGCGGACGAGCCCTTCCTTCCCCGGGAGGTACTCGACGAACACTCCGATGGACATGATGCGGGTGACCTTGCCCTCGAAGATCTCGCCCACCTCGACCTCCTTGGTGAGGCCCTCGATCATCTGTCGGGCCTTCTCACGGCCCTCGGGCTTCGCGCCGGTGATCCGGATCGTGCCGTCGTCCTCGACCTCGATATTCGTGCCGGATTCGCTCTGGATCGCGCGGATCATCTTGCCACCGGGTCCGATGATGTCGCGGATCTTGTCCGGATTGATCTTCACCGTGTCGATCCGTGGCGCGTACTTGTTCAGCTCGGCACGCGGAGTGTCCAGGACCTGGCGCATCTCCCGGAGGATGAACAGCCGGGCCTCACGGGCCTGGGCCAGCGCGTCACGCATGATGTCGAGCGTGATGCCCTTCACCTTGATATCCATCTGGAGGGCGGTGATCCCCGTGTCGGAGCCGCAGACCTTGAAGTCCATGTCGCCGTAGTGGTCCTCGAGGCCCTGGATGTCGGTGAGGACGGTGTACTTGCCGTCCTGAAGCACCAGTCCCATCGCGATGCCGGCGATCATCGTCTTGATCGGTACTCCGGCGTCCATGAGCGCGAGCGTCGAGCCACAGGTCGAGGCCATCGACGACGAGCCGTTCGATTCGAGAGTCTCGCTCACCACGCGGATCGTGTACGGGAATTCTTCCTTCAATGGGATGACCGGAAAGAGCGCGCGCTCGGCAAGCGCGCCGTGGCCGATCTCGCGACGGCCGGCGCCACGCATCATGCGGACCTCGCCCACCGAGTACGGCGGGAAGTTGTAGTGGTGCATGAAGCGCTTGGAGTCATTGGGCGAGAGGTTATCGAGGCGCTGCGCATCGCCGACGCCGCCGAGCGTCGTGATGCTGAGCACCTGCGTCTGTCCGCGCGTAAAGAGGCCCGTGCCGTGGACGCGAGGCAGTACGCCGACCTGGCACCAGATGGGGCGCACTTCGTTCGAGCGACGGCCGTCCGGCCGCTTGTCGTCGTTGAGGATCGACTGGCGCACGGTGTTTTTTACAAACGCGTCGAGCGCCTCGCCAACGGCCTTCTCGCCGTGCTCGTCGCCGTACTTCGCGACGAGCTTCGTCTTGTGGTCCTCGAGCGCGCCCTGGCGCTCGTCCTTCGCCAGCGCCAGGAACTCGTCGACGTTGCCGGCGAGATCGGCGAATACGTTCTTCTTCAGATCTTCCGACAGGGACGGCGGCGTGAACTCCCACTTGACGGGATTGAACGCCGCGATCATCTCTTCCTGAAGCTCGATGAGGATCTGGTTCTGCTGCTGGGCGAACTCCATCGCGCCGAGGATGATCTCTTCGGGAGCTTCGTTCGCGCCCGCTTCGACCATCATGATCGCGCTCTTCGTGCCGGCGACGACGATGTCGATGAGGCTATCTTCGAGCTGCTGGAACGTCGGATTGACGACGTATTCTCCGTCGATGTAGCCGACCCGCACCGAGCTAACGGGGCCGGCGAACGGCACGTCCGAGATGCAGAGCGCGGCCGACGCGCCGACGGTGCCGAGCACGTCCGGGTTGTTCTCTTTGTCAACCGACATGACGGTGATGACGATCTGAACTTCGTTCCGCATGCCCTTCGGGAAGAGCGGGCGCAGCGGGCGATCGGTGAGCCGGGCGCTGAGGATGGCTTCCGTGCTGGGGCGTCCTTCGCGGCGGAAGAACGAGCCGGGGATCTTGCCCGCGGCGTACATCTTCTCTTCGAAGTCGATCGTCAGCGGGAAGAAATCCATGTTCGGGCGCGGCTGGCGCGCCATGGTGGCGGTGACAAGCGCGACGGTGTCGCCGTAGCGAATCCAGACCGCCCCTCCGGCCAGTCCGGCGATGCGGCCGGTCTCCATGCTCAACGTCTTACCGCCGAGCTCTCGTGTAAATGTCTTAATGTCAGGCATGGCCATATATCAGGAACCTCCGTCCTTCGTGTTGGTGGCTACAAGCAAATGCGAGTGTAGTCGTGGTGTGGTGATGTGCGAGTGCAGCGGCTGCTTCTCCGCGGCTACGTCGAGGACTCGAGAAGGGGATCGTCGGGCTGTCCGCGCGTCGCGAACGTCATCAAAATGCCCGTGCTCGAGGCTGACTGTGCCGAGTCGCCGTGGCGACCGTCTGGGCAGTCTGCGTC
>JAYVCA010000045.1:0-3748 GCA_043750135.1 Chloroflexota bacterium
CTGCTCGCGTTCCTCATCGCCGTGGCTGCGACCCCGGCGGTGGCGGCGGTCGCCAGGCGCTTCGGGCTGCTGGACATCCCCGGTGGCCGCCGCCAGCACCCCGCGCCGATCCCGCGGATCGGCGGCCTCGCGATCGCCGTCGCGTTCGGCATCACGGTCTTCGTCTTCTGGCTGGTCGACCGGTTCGCCGGGCACCCCTTCCTTATCCCGGCCGAGGTGCGGTCGCCGCAGTTCACCCTGACCGCGCTCGCAGCCGGTCTTGGTCTCGGGATCGGGCTGCTGGACGACGCTCTCGATCTGCGCGCCCGCTGGCAGTTCCTGGGCTACCTGGTCATCGCGGCGATCATCGTCGCCGCGGGGATCCGGATCGACTTCGTGAACGATCCCCGGGGCGATGGGCTCATCCAGCTCGCCCCGCCGATCGCCATCGCGTTCACCGTCTTCTGGATCGTCGGCATGAACAACGCGCTCAACTTCATCGACGGTCTCGACGGTCTCGCCGCCGGCGTCTCCGCGATCGCGGCCGTCGCGCTCGGTGCGACCGCGCTCCTCCCCGCGGTGAATCAGCCGTTCGTCGCCTGGATGAACTTCACCCTCGCCGCGTCGATCGCCGGCTTCCTGTTGTTCAATTTCCACCCGGCGAAGCTGTTCCTGGGCACGACCGGCGTGGCGTTCGTGAGCACCCTGCTTGCGGTCCTCTCGATCTTCGGCACGGCCAAGCTCGCCGCGGCGCTCCTCGTCCTGGGTGTGCCGATCATCGATGCCTTCTACGTGATCATCCGCCGCGTCGTTCAGCGCCAGGCTCCGTTCGCTCCGGATCGCGGCCATCTCCACCACCGGCTCCTCGACGTCGGCCTGTCTCACCCGCAGGTGGTCCTGCTCATTTACGCGCTCACCCTCGGCCTCGGCGCTCTCGCCTTTCTCAGCAGCGCACGCTTGCAGCTCGCCTCGTTCGCCGGCGCGGTGATCCTGTTCGGCGTCGCGGTGCTGGCGCTCGAGCAGCGATCGGAGAAGTCAGAGGCGCTCGACCCGGCGCTCTATCCCGACGATGCCGACTGACCTGATCGATCAGGTCAAGACCGGGACCTGCAGCTGGACCGACCCGACGCTCATCGCCTCCGGCTGGTACCCCGAGCGCATCGCGAAGAAGCCGGACGAGCGACTGCGCTTCTACGCCGAGCGCTTTGCGCTCGTCGAGAACGACGCCTCCTACTACGCCCTTCCCGACCGAAAGCAGGCGGCGCTCTGGGCCGAGCGCACGCCGGCCGGATTCACCATGAATTTCAAGGCCTTCGCCACGATGACCACGCACCCGACGGACCCCAAGCGCCTGCCGAAGGACGTGAAGGCCGAGCTGTCGGCCGAAGCGCTCGCGAAAGCGCGCCTCTATCCCAAGGATTTCCCGGCGGCGGTCCGCGACGAGCTCTTCGCGCGCTTCTGGGTGGCGCTCGAGCCGCTCCGGACGGTCGGCAAGCTGGGCGCGATCCTCCTTCAGTACCCGGACTGGTTCGTCATCTCGCGCGACAACAAGGCCGAGATCGCGCGAGCGCGCGAGCTCCTGCCCGATGACGCTCTCGCGGTGGAGTTCCGCAACCACACCTGGATGAGCGAGCGGAACGCCAGCGAGACGCTCGCGTTCCTCCGGGCGAACGGACTGATCTACGTCTGCGTGGACGAGCCGCAGGGCTTCCCCTCGAGCATCCCGCCGATCGCCGCGGTCACAGTCGAGGACCTCGCGATCGTGCGGTTCCACGGCCGCAACGCCGAGAATTGGAAGAAGCCGGGTCTGAGCGCCGCCGAGCGGTTCGACTACGCCTATTCGGATCAGGAGCTCGGCGAGTGGCTTGCGCCGATCCGCCGCCTGGCCGACGAGGCGAAGGAGGTCCACCTCCTGATGAACAACTGCTATGGGGACAAAGCGGTGAGCAACGCCCAGGACATCGTCCGGTTGCTGAAGGTCGGATAGACAAGGTCGCTTGACATTTAGTCAAGGCTACCGTACGCTCCGAGGCGAGCAACATCGGAGGTCAGAGATGTCACCGGCGACCGCAAGCCGCGCCTACACCCGCGAACTTCTCGGAGCGATGGCGGCGTATGTCGTCACCGTGCTCGTGTCGATCAAGCTGCTCCAGTCCGGCGTGGACCCGGCGCTGCGGATCCCGCTCGCGCTGCTTCCGATCGTGCCGGCGACCCTGGCGCTCCTGGCGTACCTGCGATTCCTTGGCCGCATGGACGAGCTGGCCCAACGGATCCAGCTGCAGGCGCTCGCCATCGGCTTCGGCGCCGCTGGGATGCTCACCTTCGCCTACGGGTTCCTTGAGAACGCCGGCTTCCCGCAGCTCAGCTACACCTGGGTCTTCCCGCTGATGATCGCGCTCTGGGGCATCGGCGGCGCGATCGCGGCTCGCCGGTACCGGTGAAGAACCGACTGAAGGTCCTGCGCGCGGAGCGCGACTGGTCGCAGGCGGAGCTCGCCGACCGGCTCGCGGTCTCGCGTCAGACGGTCAACGCCCTCGAGACCGGCAAGTACGACCCGAGCCTGCCGCTGGCGTTCAAGATCGCGCAACTGTTCGAGCTGACCATCGAGGGGGTCTTCGACCCTCGGCGCTAGCGCATCGCTACGATGCCATCACGTGGCACGATCGATCCGACCGATTGGGGACTTCAACACCCGTGAGCGCATCGCGCTCGTCCCGCACACCACCCGCCGCTACGCCTGCCGCTCGGCCCTCGCGCTCTCGCCTGACGCGCGCACGCTCGCGTTCGCCGGCGACCTCGGTGCCGGGACATACACCGCCTGGACCCTGCCGCTCGTCGCGGCAGGGAAGCCCTCCCCGGCACTCGCGATCGAGGGCGCCGCGGTGCGATCACTCGCCTGGTCGTCGAACGGCGACCTCATCGGTGCCGCCGACCGAGGCGGCACCGAGCTCCACCAGCTCTACGTGACCCGCAGCGACGAACAGGTGGCCAAGCTGTCCTGGAGCGATGGCGAGCGGGTCCAGCGCCTTCTCTCCTGGAACGCCACGTCGCCGGACGGCCGCCAGGTCGCCTTTTCCTCGAACGCGCGCGGGGCGGCGGACATGGACATCGTGGTGCAGGACCTCGCGTCGGGTCGGGAGCGCGACCTCGTGACCGATGCGTCATGGCACGTCGCGGGGGGCTGGTCGCCGGACGGCCGCAGCCTCCTGGTCATGCGGGTGCAGGACAACACCGATCAGGATCTGTTCAGCGTCGACGTCGCGACCGGCGAGCGCCGCCACCTCACCCCGCACGACGGGACCTGCTCGAACGTGCCCGCCGGCTGGCGCGCCGATGGGCACCCGCTCGGGATCACCGACGCCGGGCGCGAGTTCCTCTATCTCGCCGCGTACGACCCGTTGTCCGGGGAGCGCGAGGTCATCGACGCGCCGGACTGGGACGTCGAGCTGGCCGCGTCGTCCACCGACGGCCGGACCCAGATCTGGTCGGTGAACGCCGACGGCTATTCGACGCTCCGCTGGCAACGAGACGGCCGGCGCGCGGGAGAGCACGATCTCCAGGGGGTCTGCGAGGACCTCATCCTCTCGTCCGACGGATCGCTCGCGGCGTTCCATCGGGTGTCGGCGACCGAGCCGCCACAGCTCTGGGTCCTCGACACCGCGACCGGCGAGGCGCGCCCGGTCTTCGAGACGACCCGGCCGGTGCCACCCAGCGCGCTCGCCCGGCCCCAGCTGGTCCGCATCCCGGCGCCCGACGGCGACATTCCGGC
>JAYVCA010000046.1:0-4598 GCA_043750135.1 Chloroflexota bacterium
TCGCGCTCCCGCGCCGTCTTCCGATCTGCTGGGAGATAGTCACCTGGCCAAGGTGGACCGCCGAGTACTCCCGGTAACGCAAATGCCTCGCGAAGCCCTAGGGTGCTGACCTAGCATTGCAGCAGCGGTACTGGAAATGGGAGTCGAAGATGTTCTGGGTAATCGCGATCATGGTGATCCTCGGTGGCCCGATCGCCTGGGCGCTGGTCAAGGGGCGTGCAGCACCGCCCTCCGACGACGCGCTGGGGCTCTCCGGCACGACTAAGTTCGTCCAGAGAGAGGAAGAGCGGTCGTCGTTCCTTCCGCCTGGTGGCTCTGGATCCTCCGGGTCCTAGGGACCGTTGGGGGTGAGCTGGTAAAGGGAGGGCAGGCGACTGCGACAGGCGAAAAGGCCGGTTTCGATACGCCTTATCCCTTATCCCCGGCAGACTGAGCGGAAGACGGGACTCGAACCCGCGACCCTCACCTTGGCAAGGTGATGCTCTACCAACTGAGCCACTTCCGCGTGCTCCGGATCGATCCGGATGACCTGAGTATACCGAGCGGGCTAGGCGTCCCGCAGGAGCAGCACCGCCGCGGTGAACCCGTGCAGAAAGTTCTTGCCGCCGACTGGGCCGATCTCGCCTGCGGCGAACATGCCGGCGACGGGGACCTTTCCGAACGCGTTGTGGAGCGCGCCGATGTCGTGATCCGGCTGGCCGAACAGGCCGGTCCCCCGCCCATTACAGGAGAACAGGAGCGCGCCGGCGACGGGCACATCGGACACCAGGCGCTCGCTGGCCAGCGTGAGCTGCAGGTCTTCGCGCGCCGATTCGGCATCCCGCACCTGGAACTGGACGGTCTGCCCCACCTCGATCATGTCGCTGATCACGATCGCACCGCTGTCCTGATCCATGCCGACGACGTTCCGGATGAGGAAGTCGCCACGGCCGAGCGTCGGCTTGATCTCGGTGAAGGCTCGTCCGAGATGGAGGCCCCGGCGCATCAGCAGCTGGTCTCGCTCGCTCGCGGCGGCGTAGAGCTCCTCGATGCGTCGGACCGCAGGTGCGCCGGCGAGCTCGTAGACGACATTCCGCTCCGCCCGGGTGACCCCATACGTGTCGCCGACCGGACGGCAGCCCTGCGACACGAAGACCGACAGCCCCGGTGCGCCGGTGATGATCACGCCGACGGCGCCATCGCGAAGGATCTCATCGTTGAAGAACAGCGCATTCCGGCCCGCCTCGAGACCGCCGGACGCCATGCCACCGACGATCGGGAGACCGGTCGCCGTCTCGTTGAGGTGTTCCAGGAGCACGTCGGCCGGGAACGAAAACGGATCGGCGAGCATGAGCACCACCGGCGACGTGTCGGGCGCCGGAAGGTCGTCGAGCCCTTCGATCACCGCGTGATCATCCTCGCGCGAGAAGGTGAGGCGGTACGGCCGGATCTGCGCGTCGGGGAGGGTGGCGGCCCACGCGGCGATCGCGGGCGCGTCCTCGACCTCGCGCGAGCCACCGATGATCCCGCTGGCCGAGCACCCCAGAAGCGTCGCGCCCTCGGCGCGATCGTTCGCGTGCCGGAGGATCTCCCCGAGCTCGCGCTCGTACTGCGGCGCAACGAACAGGAGCATCAGGTCGGGCGCCTCGGAGAATCCCGCGAGCGCGGTGTCGAGCGCCGCCCGCGCGGCGGCGAGGCCGTCGGTGTGGGTGGAGAGGCCGGCACCGACCCGGATCCGGGTGGTCGCTCCTCGCTGGGTCTGCATGATCCGAGGGTACTGCGGCGCCGGGGCTTCTTCCCGGTCGCCGCTGCTCCCGCGGTCGGCCGCGCTAGGTCGAGCTAGGCGGCGCTGACGTTCTGGGCTTCTTCCTTCTTGCTGCGGTCGCTGGTGCCCTTCTCGTAGGTGACGCTCTGTCCCTGCGTGAGGGCGTCGAAGCCGGTGCCGGTGACCTGCGAGCGATGGAAGAACAGGTCGGTGCCGTCCTCCTGCTTGATGAACCCGAACCCGCGATCGGTGAGCCTGCTGATCGTACCTGTCGCCACGTGATCCTCCTGATGCGCGCTCGTCCGGCCCGTGCCGTGAACGCGCGACCCGCCCAGTGTGCGCCTTTTCCCGGCCGTCCGGCGTTCGTCCACAATCGGCCGATGCGACGGATGGGTCACCGAGGGGCGATGGGCCATGCCCCAGAGAACACGATCGCGTCATTCCAGAAGGCCGTCGACCTCGGCTGCGATGAGGTCGAGACCGATGTCTGGCTCGCCGATGACGGATTCGTCATCTCGCACGACCGCCCATCCGGCGCCGCGGCCCTGTCCCTGGATACGGTCCTCGACTTCTGCCGCGGCCGGATGGCCGTCAACATCGAGCTGAAATGCGAGGCCGACGAGGCGCAGGCCGCTCTGACCGGCGACCGGGTCGCCCGCCACCTCGCACGCCGGGCGGACCCCGATGTGTCGGTGTCGACGTTCTGGTGGCCCGCGCTCGTCGCCGCACGAGCCGCGGCGCCGGAGATCCGGCGGGCGTTCCTGTTCAACGACGCGCTCGATCGCTCGGCGCTCCTTGCGAGCGCCGCGTCGCTCGGTCTGTACGCCCTCCATCCCGAGCGCGGCTTCGTCACGCCAGCGCTGATCGCCGACGCGCACGCCGCCGGACTCAAGGTGCATCCCTGGACGGTGAACGACCCCGCCGAGATCGCGCGTTTCGCGCGGTTCGGCGTCGACGGGATCATGTCCGATTATCCGGAGCGAGTCCCGAAGGGCGAGGTGAACTTCAGCTAGGGCTTCGCCCACCCTCGCGAGCGCTCGACCGCGCGCAGCCAGTCACCGTGCAGCTCGGACCGCCGCGCGTCGCCGATCGCCGGCTCGTACCGGGCTGCGACCGCGCGGCGCGCGCGTAGCTCGTCCGTCGAGTGCCAGAGCCCGATGCCGAGGCCGGCCAGAAGTGCGGCGCCCAGGGCGGTCGTTTCGGCGTTCGCCGCGACCTCGACCGGCAGGCCGAGGATGTCGGCTTGGAATTGCATGAGGAACCGGTTCGCGGTGCCGCCGCCATCGGCGCGGAGCACGCTGATCGGCTGTCCCGCGTCACGCATCGCGTCGACGAGGTCGCGGGACTGGTAGGCGATGCTCTCCAGCGTCGCACGCGCGACGTGCGCCCGACTCGTGCCGCGCTCGATCCCGATGAGCAGGCCACGGGCATACATGTCCCAGTGCGGGGCACCGAGGCCGGTGAACGCCGGGACAAGGTAGAGGCCCCCGTTGTCCGGGACGCTCGCCGCGAGGGCCTCGGATTCGGCCGCGTCGCGGATGATGCCGAGGCCGTCGCGCAGCCATTGGACCGCCGCGCCGGTCACGAAGGCGCTTCCCTCGAGTGCATAGCGCGGACCGTCGCCAATGTCCCAGGCGATCGTCGTCAGCAGCCCGTTCTCGGTCCGGACCGGGGTCGGGCCGGTGTTCGCAAGGAGAAAACAGCCGGTGCCGTACGTATTCTTCGCCTCGCCGGCGTCGAAGCAGGTCTGGCCGAAGAGCGCGGCCTGCTGATCCCCCGCCATTCCGGCGATCGGGATCGGAGCGCCGAAGACCGCCGCGTCCGTTTCCCCGACGACCCCACTGCAGCGCACCGGAGCGGCGAACAGCGCGCGCGGGAGATCGAGCGCTCGCAGCAGGTCGTCATCCCAGTCCAGTCGGTGAATGTCGAAGACGAGCGTGCGTGCGGCGTTCGACACGTCGGTCACATGGACCCGGCCACCGGTGAGCTTCCACACCAGCCAGGTCTCGATCGTGCCGCACCGCAGCTCCCCCGCCTGGGCGCGCGCCTGGGCTCCGGGTACCTGGTCGAGGATCCAGCGGATCTTCGTGGCGGAGAAATACGCATCGATGACGAGGCCGGTGCGCGCACGGACGAGCGGCTCGAGTCCGTCAGATCGCAGGCGCTCGCAGATCGCCGCGCTCGCCCGGCTCTGCCAGACCACCGCCGGGTGGATCGGGCGGCCGGTCGCGGCCTCCCACACGACCGTCGTTTCCCGCTGATTCGTGATCCCGATCGCCGCGATCTCGGCCGCGGTCCGGCCACTCTGGGCGAGGGCCGTCCGGCCCACCTCGACCGTGGTGCGGAAGATCTCTTCCGCATCGTGCTCGACCTGGCCGGATGCGGGGTAGTGCTGCGCGATCTCGCGGTCGGCGGTGCCGAGCACGCGGCCCGACGGGTCGAACACGAGCGCCGTCGATCCGGTGGTCCCCTGGTCCAGCGCGAGGATCGCGGTGCGGCCCATGCGCTCAGCCCGTGGTGAACGCGCGCATCGGCGCGAGCTCGCGCCGGTAGGCCTCGATCTCGGCGTCGTGGCGCGCGGCGTCCCAGCCTCGGAGTCCGCTCATCCGGCCGGCGATCGCGCCGATGCAGTCCAAGGCCTGGCAGGCCCGAAGGCCCAGGCCAGTCCGGCGCAGGAGCGCGTCGCCGAGCGTCACCGCCCACTCGTCGCGGACGACGTACACGAGCTCGGCGGCGATCGTCAGCTCGTGCGGGCACAACGGCTCCCGGAGAGACGGGTCGGCCGCCACCAGATCGAGCACCGCGGACGCGAGCGATCCGTAGACCGCGGCGAGGTTGGCGGCCACCGGCGCCG
>JAYVCA010000047.1:0-3043 GCA_043750135.1 Chloroflexota bacterium
CGATCGTTGACGAACCGCCACCAAACCGTTGTCTGGCTGTTAGCCCTTCACCGCTCCGGCGGTCAGGCCGCGAACGATGTACCGCTGCGTCGCGAGGGCGAGGACGAGGACCGGGAGGGTGATCACCACCGCGGCGGCCATGAGGCCGCCCCAGTCGATCTGGGCGTACGAGATGAAGTTGTAGATCGCGACCGGCAGGGTCTTGGTCTGGTTCGTGGCGAGCACGACGGAGAACATGAAGTTGTTCCAGCTGAACACGAACGCGAGGATCGAGGCGGTCACGATCCCAGGTCCGCTGATCGGCAGGATCACCTTGCGCAGCGTCTGGAGCAGGGTCGCGCCGTCGACGCGCGCGGCCTCCTCGAGCTCGGCCGGGATGCCTTTGAAGAACGGCACCATGACCGTGACGATGAACGGAAGGCCGACCAGCGCGTGGGCGAGGATCAGCGAGGCGAACGTGTCCACCAGCCGCACCTGGCGGAACAGGATGAACAGCGGCACGAGGAACGTGATGCCGGGCACGACCCGGGCGAGCAGGATCGCGGTCGCGAACCCACGCTGGTCCCACTTCGCGATCGCGTACGCCGCGGGCAGGCCGAGCAGGAGGCCGATCCCGACCGATCCGGCGCCGACGATGATGCTGTTCATCAGGTATTTGCCAAAGCTCTGGGCCTTGAAGACGTTCTCGTAGTTCGCGGTCGTGGGCTCGAAGATGAGCTTCGGCGGCAGGCTGATGACCTCGATCGGCGTCTTGAACGAGTTCAGAAGCATCCAGAGGAACGGGGCCAGGAAGAACAGGAGGATCAGCCCGATCACGAGCATCCGCAGCGCCTCGCTCATCGCCGGGACGCGGACGGCCGGCTTGCGCACCACCGCGCCGCGGCGGGCCTGCGCGCTAGCGGCCACTGGCCGCCGCTCGAGCAAGCTGCGACGGCGGCTCGCGACGCAGGTAGGTGAACGCCAGGCTGACCGAGAGCACGATCGCGAAGAACACGATGAGGACCGAGCCCGCGTAGCCGAAGCTGAAGTACTGGAACGCCTGCTGGTAGGTGAACACGTTGAGCGTTTCGGAGGAGAACCCCGGGCCACCACCGGTCATGGTGTAGATGATGTCGAACGTCTTGAGCGCGTCGATCAGGCGCAGGAGCGTCGCGACGACGATCGTCGGCGCCAGCAGCGGAAGCGTGATGCGGCGGATCGTCTGGAGCGTCGAGGCGCCGTCGATCGCCGCGGCCTCGAACGGGTCCGTCGGGAGGCTCGCCAGACCCGCGAGCGTGATGAGGACGACCATCGGCGTCCACTCCCAGATATCGACCAGGGCGAGCGCCGGGATGACCGACTCGGTGCCGGCGATCCAGAGCGGCGTGGGCAGGTGGAGCGAGCGAAGGAGGTAGTTGATGACGCCCGCGGTCGGCTCGTACATGAGCAGCCAGACCATGGCGATCGCGACCGGGGTCGCCATCATCGGGAGCAGCAGGATCGACGTCACGTACCGCCGGCCGCGGAACTCCTTGTTGAGGATGAGCGCGATCGTGACGCCGAGCACGACCTCCACGCCGACCGCGAGCGCGGTGAAGTAGAAGGTCCGGCCGATCGCGGCGCGGAAGCGCTCGTCACCCAGGAGCGTTTGGTAGTTGCCGGGTCCGATGAACGTCGCCGGGCGTCCGGTCCCCAGATCCCAGCCGGTGAAGCTCGTCCACAGCGTGTAGAGGATCGGGAAGACCATGAGCAGCAGCACGAACAGCAGGGCGGGCCCGGGGAACAACCACCGTGCGTGGCGATCCACGAACCCGCCCGACGTCATTACTTCTCCGAGTCGAGGAGGGTCTGGAACTCGGTCTGCGCCTTCTTGGCCGCTGCCGCGATGTCGGCACCCTGGATCGCCTGCGTGATGACATCACCAATGATGTCGCGGCCCTTCTGGACCTGGACGATGAGCGGCCGGTCGTAGCCACGCCCGCCACCGGATGCGGCGGCTGCCGCGCTCCAGTCGGCCGGGAACTTGGACTTGCCCTGCGCGTCATCGA
This sequence comes from Chloroflexota bacterium, assembly GCA_043750135.1. GTDB lineage: Bacteria > Chloroflexota > Limnocylindria > P2-11E > P2-11E > UBA4735. Next base: position 2,028 of record JAYVCA010000047.1, read on the forward strand.
ACGCGCTCTTGCGCGCGCCGGGGACCGCGCCGGTGGCCTGGGTCTTGATGACGATCTCTTTGCTCGTCGCCCACTTGATGAATTCCCACGCCGCGTCCTTGTGTGGCGCCTTCGCGTACATCGAGACGCCCCACGAGGTGACGTTGTACATGTTCGCGCCCTTCGGCCCGGCCGGGAACGGGGCGACGCCCATCTTGTCCGCGACCTGCGACTGCTTGGGGTCGAGCATGAGCTGGTAGATCGAGTTGGCGTCGGTGTACATCGCGGCCTTCCCCTGCGACACGATCGCGGCCGCCTGCGGGAACGACATGTTCAGGACGCCGGGCGGGCCGTAGTCCCGGAGGAGCTGGCCGTAGAAGGTCGCGGCCTGAATGAACTCCGGCGTGTCGATGGACGCCTTCTTCGTCTTGAGGTCGAACCAGTCACCGCCAAAGCTGTACAGGAAGCTCGAGAACTGCGTCACCGACGGGCTGCGTTGCCCGCGGGCGACGAAGCCGTACTGCTCCTTGCTTTTGTCGGTGAGCTTTGCCGCCGCGGCCTTCAGCTCGTCAAGCGTCTTGGGGACCGAGAGCCCCGCGGCCTGGAGCAGGTCTTTGCGGTAGTAGAGGACCTCGGCCTCAACGACGATCGGAATGCCGGTGAGGGTGTCGCCGACGGTCTCGGTGCCGAGCGCGGCCTTCGAGAGGTCGTTCACGTCGTACTCGGTCGGGGTCTTCTTGCTGTCCTTGAGGTAGGGGTTGAGGTCGGTGTAGTAGCCGTTCTGCTGGTGGAGCTTGGCTTCCTGCAGCGGACGCTGCATGAACGCGTCGACGTCCGAGCTGCCGGCGGTGAACTCGGTCGTCAGCTTCTGGGTGAGCTGATCCTCGCCGTACTGCTCGAGGTTGACCTTGATCCCGGTCTTCGCCTCGAAGTCCGGTAGGAGCGGCTTGAGCGCGTCCGCCCACGGGTGATTCGCTGCGAGGACGCGGAGCGTCTGACCGGCGTATGGCTTACCGCCCGCGGCGGCGGATCCCGTG
>JAYVCA010000048.1:0-11701 GCA_043750135.1 Chloroflexota bacterium
AAGGGGGCGACAGATGCCACGGTCGATCTGGCGCGGAGTGATCAGCTTTGGGATGGTCGCGATCCCGGTGCGCCTGTACCTGGCGACCGAAAGCTCTTCGAAGGTCTCGTTCAATTTGCTCTGCCCGGAGCACAAGACCCGGATCAAGAACAAACGCTGGTGCCCAGAAGGCGATCACGAGGTCGCCTGGGGTGACGTGGTCAAGGGATACGAGTACGAGAAGGGCAATTACGTCGTGCTCGACGACGATGACCTGGAAAAGCTCCCCCTCGAGAGCAGCAAGGCCATCGATATCGCCGGCTTCATCAAGGACGAGGAGCTCCCTGGCGCGGTGTATTACCAGAGCGCCTACTACCTCGAGCCAGAAAAGTCCGCGGCCAAGCCGTACGCGCTCCTCAAGAAGACGCTGGAGAAGACCGAGCGGGTCGCGATCGCGAAGTTCGCGCTCCGCGACCGCGAGCGCCTGGTCTCGGTCCGGTCGATGGATGGTGCGCTCGTCCTGAACACGCTCCATTGGCCCGACGAGATCCGCTCGACGGAGGACCTCGACCTCCCCGACGTGAAGGTCTCCCCCGCCGAGGTGAAGATGGCCGAGAACCTCGTCGGCATGATGGCCATGGAATTCGACCCGAGCGAGTTCAAGGATGACTACAAGCGCGCGCTCGAGAAGATCGTCGAAGCGAAGGTCGAAGGACGCGTGGATCTGGTCCAGGCCGCCGAGCCGGAGGCCGAGACGACGGTCGTCGATCTCATGGCCGCGCTCAAGGCCTCGGTCGAACGGGCGAAGAAGGGCGAGACCGCACGCTCGCGGAGCGCGCGAGGCGGCCACGAATCACCCGTCAACAAGAAGGCCGGGTCAAAGACCGCGAAGGTACCCAAGCGCAAGGCGTCGTAGCGCCGGTTCAGCCGCATACTCGAGCGGTGCCCACCTCGGATCGGCATCCGACGCTGCTCGACGCCGTGGCCGGTCCGGCCGGCCTCCCCCGGAACCTCGCGCCAATGCGTCCGCGCCTGGCCGCCGAGGCGTTCAACTCGGGCGACCATCTCTTCGAGGTCAAGTGGGACGGCATCCGCGCGCAGGTCGCCCAGGACGCCGCCGGCCTGCGGATCGTCGATCGGCAGGGGGGCGACCTGCTCCCGGCGATCCCGGAGCTGCGCGGCCTGCGGCTGCCCGCGGGCACGATGCTCGATGGCGAGATCATCGTCTGCGATGGCCGGGGACGGCCGAGCTACGACCTCCTCGTCGGCCGGCTCGGGCCGAAGCAGGCCAAGCGGGGCCGCGGCCCGATCTTCGTCGCGTTCGACCTCCTCTTCGACGACCACCGCTCGCTCCTCGGGCGGCCGCTCGGCGAGCGGCGGCGGCGACTCCTCGAGCGAGGGCTCGCCGGGCCGGGGATCGTCGTGCCCGAGCATCTGGAGACCGATGGCGAGCCGTTCCTCGAGGTCGTGGCCGAGTACGGGCTGGAAGGGATCGTCGCCAAGCGGCGGGACGGCCGCTACGTGCCGGGGTCCCGCAGCGCTGACTGGCTGAAGTGCCTCGTCGCGCCGCGGAGCGACGTCGTCATCGGCGGTCTGGTCATCGACGTGTCGCGCGGCGCGCGGTCGGTCCTCTGTGGCTGGCGTGGCGAGGACGGCACCACGCGGTTCGCCGGCGAGGCCGAGGTGCCGACGCATCTCGCCGACTGGCTCGATACGGCGACACGCGATCTGCGGGCCGACCATTCGCCGTTCAGCGGACCGCTTTCGCTCCGGCCAGGCATGACCTGGCTGCGTCCGCGCCTGGTCGCGATCGTCGATCATGAGGGCGACCACGAGGGCGAGCTGCAGGCGGCCCGCTTTCGCGCGCTCCGCTTCGATGGCCGCGCCGATGACTGCCACCGCGAAGAGCCGGTCAGCGTGCCGCACGGTCCAGCGACCGCCGGGACAGAGCGGCCGCGGCTCGTCGTCCTGAACGCCCTGCCCTTCGGGCTTTCCTGACGGTCTAGACTTAGAAAAACCCCGGAGGACCAGCCCGTGCCGAAGTTCGTGTTCGTGACCGGTGGCGTCGCGTCGTCGGTAGGCAAGGGCATCACCGCCGCATCGCTCGGCCGCATCCTTGCCGCCCGCGGTCTCACGGTCGCCTCACTGAAGATGGATCCCTACCTCAATGTCGACCCCGGCACGATGTCGCCGTACCAGCATGGTGAGGTCTTCGTCACCGAGGACGGCGCCGAGACCGACCTCGATCTCGGCCATTACGAGCGCTTCATCGACCGGAACGTGACGCGAGCCTCGAACGTCACGACAGGCCAGATCTACAACTCGGTCATCGCCAAAGAGCGCCGCGGCGACTATCTCGGTGCAACGGTCCAGGTCATCCCGCACGTCACGAACGAGATCAAAGCCCGCATTCACCGCGTCGCGCGCGAGGCCCAGGCCGAGGTCGTGATCGTCGAGGTCGGCGGGACCGTCGGGGATATCGAATCGCTCCCCTACCTCGAGGCGATCCGCCAGTTCCGGAACGACGTCGGCCGTCAGAACGTCGTGTATCTCCATCTCACCTTGCTGCCACGGGTCGTTGGCGGCGAGTTGAAGACGAAGCCGACGCAGCACTCGGTGAAGGAGCTCCGCTCCATCGGCATCCAGCCAGACGTGATCATCGCCCGTGCCGATGTGGCCATCGACGACGAGCTGCGAGAGAAGATCGCGCTCTTCTGCGACGTGAAGGTCGAAAATGTCATCTCCGAGCCCGACGCCTGGTCGATCTACGGCGTGCCGCTCATGCTCGAAGAGTCGGGCGTCGGTCGGATCGTCGTCGAGGAGCTCGGCCTTACCGAGCGCGCGACGGCACCCGACCTCCGCGAATGGCAGGCGCTCTGCGACAGCATCAGGCAGGCGAGCATCCCGCTCGAGATCGGCCTCGTCGGGAAGTACATCGAGCTGCAGGACGCGTATCTGTCGGTCGCCGAGTCCATTCGGCACGCGAGCTGGGCCGCCGGCTGCAACGTCAAGATCCGCTGGGTCGACAGCGAGAAGCTGGAGCACGCCGGCGACACCGAGCCGCTCGCCGGCCTCGACGGGGTCGTCATTCCCGGTGGCTTCGGCTATCGCGGCATCGAGGGCAAGGTCCGGGCGGCGCGTTACGGGCGCGACTCCGGTCTGCCCACCCTGGGCCTGTGCATGGGGATGCAATGCATGGTCATCGAGCTGGCGCGCAGCGCGCTCGGGACCGACGACGCGAACTCGACAGAGTTCGACGCGTTCACGCCGCATCCGGTCATCGACCTGCTGCCCGAGCAGCGCGACCTCGCCGACAAGGGCGGGACGATGCGGCTCGGCTCCTACCCCTGCGTGCTCACCGAAGGATCGCTTGCGCATCGGGCCTACAAGCAGCCGATCGTGCTCGAGCGACACCGCCACCGCTTCGAGTTCAACAACGCCTACCGCGAGCTCCTCGAGACGAACGGCATGCGTTTCAGCGGCCTCTCCCCCGACGGGCGCCTGGTCGAGATCGTCGAGATCCCGGAGCACCCCTTCTATCTCGGCACGCAGTACCACCCCGAGTTCCGCTCGCGGCCCAACCGGCCGCACCCGCTGTTCACCGCATTCATCCAGGCCGCGCTCGAGCGCGCTCGGGCGAACGGACGCGCCGACGCGGCGCGGACAACCAGACAGGAGACGCACGCATGAGAATCTTCCTTGATACCGCCGAGCTGGGCGAGATCCAGCAGGGCGTGCGCTGGGGCGTCGTCACCGGCGTGACGACCAACCCGACGCTCATCGCCAAAGCCGGTCAGGACCACCAGAGCCAGGTGCAGAAGATCTGTGACCTCGTCGGCGATGTGTCCGCCGAATGCGTGACCGAGAAGACCGACGATCTGATCGCCGAAGGCCGCCGCATCGCGTCGTGGCACAAGAACGTCATCGTCAAAGTGCCCCTCACGCAGGACGGGCTCGCCGCGGGGAAGATCCTTGCTGGCGAAGGGGTCAAGATCAACGTGACCCTGTGCTTCAGCGTCAATCAGGCGCTCCTGGCCGCGGAGATCGGCGCGTACATCATCAGCCCATTCGTTGGCCGTCTCGACGACATCAACGAGGATGGCATCGCGCTCGTCCGCGACATCGTGAGCGCCTATCGGCAGCAGTCAGTGACGACGAAGGTCCTCGCCGCGAGCTTGCGTGGACCGCAGCACGTGGCGCAGTCGGCGCAGGCCGGCGCGGATATCGGGACGATGCCGTTCAAGGTCCTCGAAGCGATGTTCCACCATCCGCTCACCGATGCCGGGCTCGCCCGCTTTGCCGAGGACTACCGCAAGAGCCAGGAGGCTCACGCGACCAAGGACCAGCCCGCGGTAGCCGCCGGCAAGCGCTAGCGGCGGGCGCGCAGTCCACCGGCGGGGTCAGCGGCGAGGCGGCTCGCCCACCACGAGCTCACGCATGTCGGCCGACGCGATCCCGCATAGATCGAGGACGCAGAGCATCATCGCCGTCTCCGGATCGGTCCGGCCGGTCTTGATCGCCAGATCGGTGGCATAGATCGCCTCGTAGGCCCGCGTGATATCGGCGCGGGTCACTCGATGCGCGAAGGCCTGGGCCTTTTGGATCGCATAGGGCGACGACCGGATCGCTTTCGCCATTCGCTCGGCGTCCTGGGTCGAGCGCATCGCCGTCGCGAAGAGCAGCACCCGCATCTGCCACAGCAACAGGGCGATGATCTGTTGGGGGGCCTGACCCTCACCGAGAAGCCGTTCAAGCTGACCGATCGCGGTGCGGTGGTCGTGGCGCACCACCGCTTGGGTGAGCTCGAAGATATCCGTCTCGATCGCGCCACTGACCAGGGACCGCACGTCCGCCGCGCTCACCGCCGCGCCGGCGGCGAAGGAGGCGAGCTTGCGCAGCTCGTGATCGATCCGCTCGCTGTCGCTGCCGACGGCCTCAGCAAGGGCACCGAGGGCCTCGGGAACGAGCGTCACCCCGGCCTGGCCGGCGCGCGCTCGGATCCATCCCGGGACCTCCGGCGGCAGGAGCCGGCCGACCCGCTCGACGATGCCTCCGGCGGCCTCGATCGCGGCAGGAAGGTCGGCGACGGTCGTCACGGCAACGGGGGCGGCGCCTTCCGCAGTGGTGGCGGACCTGGTGGCGGACTTTGCGGGACGCGCCGCTTTCGCCGGCCGACGGCCGCGCGCCGGCACCTTTTCGGCAGTGACCAGGACCAACGCCGCCTCCGGCGGGGTCTCGGCGATGAACCCATGATCGGTGAGTGCCTCAGCATGCTCGACCAGAATGACGCGCCGTTCGTCCACCGCGTCGAACAGCCCCTGGGACCGCATGCTCATCGCGATCGTCGTTGCCGGAGCGGTCCGCGCGTCGTGCCGGGTCAGCCCGAGGGGCGCGCCGAGATCGGCGGAGCGCTGGGCCGCGAGGTCTGATGGACGAGCGACCCCGCTGGTCAGCTGCGCGACCAGCTCGGCGACCCGAAGCCGGGCGCGATAGGCGTCGTCGCCCACGATGAGATAGACGAGCCGGATCGCGCGAGAAGCGGTCGTAGCCATGTCCGCTGAGCCTAGCGGCGTGGCAGGCCCCGGGGTCCGGCATTCCGTGGCGGCGCGAGCCCGTTGGCATGCGGGCGCACGATGATCCCGCGGTCGGTGACCAGGAGCTCGATCGTCCCATCGCGATCGGTGCGGTAGGTCGGGATCCGGCCAAGCGCCTCGATCGTCTGAGGGGTCGGATGGCCGTACGGGTTATCGCGCCCCGCTGAGATGAGGGCGACCTCGGGTCCGACCGCCGCAACGAGGGCCGGGCCATGAGGACTCGCCGCGCCATGGTGTGGCGGAACATACGCGCGCGAGCGGAGCGCACCGGGCTCGAGCAGCAGCGCGGCCTGCGCGGCCTCGGTCGCATCGCCCATGAACAGCATCGAGAACGATCCACGCTCCAGGTGAACGACGAGCGAAGGAACGTCGACCGAGACGGCCGCTGCCGGAGCGAGGAACCGCAGTGTCGCGCTCCCCAGACGGACCGTCGCGCCGGCGGTCGCAGCCCGTCGCGGCACCCCCGGGGCCGCGGCGTGCTCGGTCCAGGTGGTCGCCAGAGCGCCGGGGTTCAAGCCGAGCGGCTCGATCGCGAGCCCGACGTGGTAGCGATCGAGGACCGATATGAGGCCGGCGCCGTGGTCGATGTGCGCGTGGGTGAGCGCCACGATGTCGATCCGTCGGTCCCACGGTGGAAGGGTCGCGCCGAGCACCTCGAGCAGCCGGCCCGGATCGGGCCCGCCGTCGATGAGTGCGCGGTGACCGTCGACCTCGATGAGATAGGCATCGCCCTGACCGACGTCGAGGGCCAGCACCCGGAGCCCGGTGCCCGGCCGCACGGCCACGGCCGCGACGACCAACAGGATCAGGCACGCCACCAGACCGATCGCGACGGTGCGGGACCGGCCCGCTCCGCGGATCGACCAGCCCGGGGAACGAAGCCGACCCGCCTGACCCGCCTGACCACGCTGGGCCAGACGCGGCGCACCGGTCCAGCGGATCGGCCACGCCGGCGTCCGAGCGATGCGCGCAAGCCTCGTGATCAGCGCGGGGACCCAGCGGACCGTCGCAAGACAGACGATCCCGATCAGGACCGCGGTGAGCGGCCCGCGGGGCACCTCGAGCGAAGCAGCCGGAAGGGCGGCGGCCGTCTCGACCACCGCGCGAAGCGACCGGGCGAGGACGTACGCGACGAAGGCGAGCGGGAGCGCGGCCGTGGGAGCCAGCGCGCCGATCACCGCGGTCCCCACCGCCGCGATCATCAATGGCGGGAACAGCGGTACCGCGACGACATTGGCCAGCGGCGCGACGAGCGAGATCCGGCCGAAGATGGCGGCGACGATGGGAAGCGTCGGGATCGACGCGGCAAGGGTCGCGGCGAGACCTTCGCGGACAAGCGCCGGCAGCCCTCCGAGGCGCGCGGCGATCCGCGCCTGGAACGCGAAGAGGCCGGCTGTGGCGCCGACGCTTAGGAGGAATCCGGCGTCCCCGATCGTCGCCGGTTCGGCAACGAGCATCGCGGCGACCGCCGCGGCCAGCGCGTTCGCGGCGGCGCCGCGGCGCCCGATCGCGAGGCCGAGCGCGGCGACGACGGCCATCGCCGCCGCGCGGAAGACGCTCGCACCGCCACTGACCAGCGCGCTGTACCCCAGGACCGCGGCGACCATCACGATCGCGCGCACGACCGGCCGTCCGCGGCCGCGGACGGCCAGACCAGCTGCCGCCGCGACCAGGGTCATGTTGAATCCCGAGATCGCCAGCAGGTGCGTCGTGCCGCTCGCGGCGAAGGCGTAGGCGAGATCCGGTCCGATCGCGGTCCGCTCGCCCAGCGCGATACCAACGAGGATCCCGCTCTCCGGCTCGGGAACAAGTCGGCGCAGTGGCTCGCCGAGCGCGGCTCGCAGGCCGGTCGGATCGGCGAGCGGCGGGAGCCACGCCCCAAGGGGTCCGCTCACGAGGCTCGCCGCCGTCGCGACGGCGACGATCGCGGCGGCGGTCCAGGCAAGGCGGCGGATCCGGTCGGTGCTCGCGAGCGCGAGGAGCACGGCAACGGCGGTGAGCCCGCCCGCGAGCGCGCCGGCAGGCAGCGATCCGGTCGCGGCGGCGGTCGCGATGGCCGTCGCGGCGACCGCCGCGGGAAGCGCCGGGAACCGCACGATCGCGCTCGCCGGGGTCATCGAATGGTCACCAGATCGCGCAGGTCGGCGAAGACGCGCGGCGAGACGAGGCCCCGGGTCTGGAGCTCGTCGGCCCGGGTGAAGGGCCGGCCCTCGCGAGAGCGGATGATCCGCATTGCGGTGTTCGGCCCGATCCCGGGGAGCGCCTCGAGGTCGGCGGCGCTCGCGAGGTTGAGGTTCACCTTGCGCTCGGCGTCGCTGCCGCTGCTGCCGGAGGGTGGCAGCTCCCCGGGCTTTGGCACGTAGACCCGGGCGCCATCCCGTAAGAGAGCGGCCTGGTTCAGGGCGGCGCGGTCGGCGTCAGGGGCGAAACCTCCCGCGGCCGCGAGCGCGTCGACGACCCGCGACCCCGCCGGGAGCCGGATGACGCCGGGCCGGGCGACCGCACCCGCAACATCGACGATGAGCGGTGGCGCGCTGGGGACCACGCTCGGGGAGGGGGCCGCCTCGAGCACCGGTGCTGGCCCGTCGTCGCGGGTGAGGAGACCCGCGATGATCCCAGCGACGACGAGGATCGGGATGGCGAGCAGGAAGAGGCGCGGCACCGCCGCACGGTCGGCTGCGCCGAGGTGTGGTGACCATCCTCCGTTCGGTCGGTACGGGGTCGTCCGTTCGGTCCGGAGGGGTCATCCCTTCGGTCTGGTCAGGGTGGCGTGCGCGCCGCCGGAGGCCGGCGCGGCTAGTTCTGGCGCCGGCCTCCGGCGGGAGCCTGCATCTGGATGATCGAGACCGGAAGGGTCCCAACGACCGCACCGTTCACTTCGAGGTCGAAGCGATGCGTACCGAAAGCGCCAAAGGTCAGGTTGTTCAGCTCGACGATGACGTTCACGTCCTGGCCGGTCACCGCCTGGACCGAGATCTCCGGTGGATTCGTGCCCGCCTGGCCGCCGTCGGGCTTACGGAGACGAACGACGACGGTATGCGTCCCGGCGTCGAGGCCCAGGATCGCGACGAGGAACATCCGCGGGTGCTGCGCCGGGAGGCCGGTGACGCTGATGTTTCGGAAGATCCCGAGCAGGCTCACCTTCCCGTCTTGACCGACGAGGGCGTGGTCGCAAAGCGCCGCCAAACGGACCTCGGCCTGGCTCATGACCGCGGCCCGGTCACGACGCTCACCAGGCGATCGGGAACGATGATCGTCTTCGCCACCGGGGCGCCGCCGATCGCCGCTTGCACCTTCTCGCTCGCGAGCGCCGCCAGGCGCACGGTCTTTTCCGCCGAGCCGGCCGGAACGGTGACCCGATCGCGCACCTTGCCGTTCACCTGGACCACGATCTGGACCTCGCGGTCCGTGGCCAGCTGCCGGTCGTAGGTCGGCCAGGCCTGCTGATGGACCGAGCCGGTCCCGCCGCGCCGCTGCCAGAGCTCCTCGGTCAGGTGCGGCGCGAAGGGCGCGAGCAGCAGGACGAGCGTCTGCACGCCGTCGTCGCGGCTCTGGCCGGACGCGTGGAACAGGGCGGTCGAGAGCTCCATCATCGCGGCGACCGCGGTGTTGAAGTGATAGACCTCGAGGTCGGCCGACACCTTGCCGATCGTGCGCTGGACCATCCGATCGAGATCGGGGTCGCGTGGTCCCGCTGACGGCGGCTGGAGCGCGATCGTCCAGACTCGGTTCAAGAACCGCCAGCTCCCCTCGATGCCGGATGCGTCCCAGTCGGCGCCGTCGGTCCACGGTCCCATGAACATCATGAACAGGCGCAGCGTATCCGCCCCGTAGCGCCGGATATACGCGTCGGGTGCCTCGACGTTGCCGCGGGACTTCGACATCTTGCGACCCTTGAAGACGATCGTGCCCTGGTTACGCAGATGGGTGAACGGCTCGTCGAACCAGAGGTGTCCGAGATCGCGGAGCACCTTGCAGACGAACCGGGCGTAGAGCAGGTGCAGGATCGCGTGCTCGATCCCGCCGGTGTACCGGCTCACCGGCAACCATTGGCGACCGACCGCCGGATTCATGAAGCAGGACGCGTCCTGCGGATCGGGATAGCGATACACGTACCAGGACGAGTCGACGAAGGTATCCATGGTGTCGGTCTCGCGCTTCGCCGGCTTCCCGCAGCGCGGGCACGACGTGTTCACGAACGCGGGCAGGTTCGCCAGGGGAGAGCCGCCGCGTCCGGTGAACTCCGCGTCGCGCGGAAGAACGACCGGCAGCTGGTCCTCGGGGACCGGCACCGTGCCGCAGTCAGCGCAGTACACGATCGGGATCGGTGTTCCCCAGTACCGCTGGCGCGAGATGAGCCAGTCGCGCAGCCGGTAGGTCACCGAGGCATCGCCGATGCCGCGCTCCTTTGCTTCCGCCGCGATCTGCCGCTTGGCCTCGTCGTTCGCCAGGCCGGTGAACGCGCCACTCCGAACGAGCCTGCCGGGCTCGGTAAACGCGGCCGTGAGTGGACCGTGCTCGCTCGCTTCGCTCCCGGCGGACCCGGCCCGCGCATCGGGCGAGATCACCTCGCGGATCTCCAGGCCGTAGGCGGTCGCGAAGGCGAAGTCGCGCTCATCGTGACCTGGTACGGCCATGATCGCGCCGGTCCCGTACGTGGCGAGAACGTAATCGGCGATCCAGATCGGGATGTGCTCCCCGGTGAATGCGTTCAACGCGGTTGCGCCGGTGGCGACGCCGGTCTTTGCCCGCTCCGCGCTGGTGCGATCGATCTCGGCGGTGTTGCGGGCCTGCTCCACATAGGCCGCGACCGCGGCCCCCTGCCCGGAGGTCGTGATCTTTGCCACGAGCGGATGCTCGGGAGCGAGGACCATGAATGTCGCGCCGAAGATCGTGTCCGGGCGGGTGGTGAAGAAGCGGATCGTCTCGTCCGGGTGTCCGTCGACGGCAAATGCGATCTGCGCACCCTCAGAGCGGCCGATCCAGTTCTGTTGCATCACCCGGACGCGCTCCGGCCAGTCCAGGCCATCGAACTTCAGCAGCTCGTCGGCGTAGGCGGTGATCTTGTAGAACCACTGGGTGAGGTCCTTCTTCACCACCGGCGTGTCGCAGCGCTCACAGAGGCCGTTGACGACCTGCTCGTTCGCGAGCACGGTCTCGTCACGCGGGCACCAGTTCACCGGCGCGGTCGCGCGGTAGGCGAGCCCCTTCTCCAGGAATTTCAGGAACATCCATTGGTTCCAGCGGTAGTACTCCGGATAGCAGGTGACGACCTCGCGGCGCCAGTCGATCGCCGTTCCCATCTTCACGAACTGCTCACGCATGTGAGCCATGTTCTTCTCGGTCCACACCGCCGGGTGCATCTTGCGATCGATGGCGGCGTTCTCGGCGTTGATGCCGAATGCGTCAAAGCCCATCGGGAACAGCACGTTGTGGCCACGCATCCGCATGTACCGTGCGGCACAGTCGGACGGCGCGTAGGCGTACCAGTGGCCGACGTGGATCTCGCCCGAGGGGTACGGGAACATCGTCACGAAGTAGTAATTTGGCAGAGCGGCGGTGTCCGGCGTGTCGTGGAGGCCGCTGTCCCGCCAGTGCGCCTGCCACTTCGGCTCGATCTCCGACGGCGTGTAGCGCTCGGCCCTGACCGCGGTCGCCGCGGTCGCCTCGTTCGTTCCATTTGTCCGGCTCGTTGTCCGGCTCGTCTCGCTCGACATGGTGCCGCCTCCTCGCCCAATGACCATCGTCCGTGTTGGGGACGAAAGGGTCACTTCCGCGGTACCACCCCGACTTGAGACTCCGGGCCGTGATCCCGGTGGAGCTGAGGGGATTCGAACCCCTGACCCCCACACTGCCAGTGTGATGCGCTACCACTGCGCCACAGCCCCGCGTTCCTGTCGTGTGGACCGTCGCACCGTGGCGAGGACCGCGCTGGCAGACGCGTGCTCGAAGTCTCCTCTCGAGCTCGGTGATAACGGGACGAAACCCCGGCGAGCACTACTTGGCTTGCGCCGTTCGCACCCGCAGCTCCCGGACGAGTTCGGCCCGCTGTGCCTGCTGACTCGCACCGATCGTCAGCTCTCTCGACAGCCAGCGCGGACCTACTGCTCCCGATCGCAGCCGTTCGA
>JAYVCA010000049.1:0-25035 GCA_043750135.1 Chloroflexota bacterium
AGGTGACGTCATCCACCTCGGCGTCCTTCTGCGCGGCGAAGATGACGTAGTGCTTCTCCTCGGTCATCGCGGCATTGATCGCGGCGACGCTCTTTTGGCGGCCGACCCCGAGGGGTTGGACGATCTTCGGGAACACGACCGTCTCGCGCAGCGGTAGCAGCGGCAGCTCGGTCGGGTAGATGCGGATCTCTTCGGTCATTTAGGTGGTGGCCTCATTTCTCTTGTTGCCGACGTGCTCGGTCGTGCGTGCGTCGTCCATGTCCATATCCTCGATCGCCGTGGCGATCTCCCGAAGCAGGTCCGCCGCGTCGCGGAACTGCAGCAGCATCTTGACGCCCGCGAGGTTCACCCCGCGCTGCTGGGTGAGATACCGGATGACGCGGACCCGCTGAAGATCCTCGTCCGAGTAGAGCCGGATGTTGGAATCGGTCCGGACGGGATCGACCAGCCCTTCCTCTTCATAGATCCGCAGCGTGCGCGGGTGGCAGCCGGCGATGCTCGCGGCGATCGAAATGACATAGACGGGCCGGCTTCCACGCGCCATTGCATTGGTATAAGTCCTGACAATGCCATTGTCAAGACTTATACGGTTCGGGAGACCTAGACGGGCACCGGACCGAAGAGCGCTTCCCGGACCTGCTGCTCGGCCGCGGTGGGGGCGAACACGATCACGCGATCCCCCACCTCAAGGGTGGTGTCCCCATGGGCGTGGAGGATCTCGCCCTTCCGCACGATCCCGCCGATCAGGGACCCCTTCGGGAGGCCGAGAGTGCTGATGGCCTTGCCGGCGGGCGGCGTCCCCACAGCGATCTCGGCCTCGATGAGCTCGAGATGCGAGCCGGTAAGGGGCATCAGCGGCATGAAGCCGCCGGTCGGGAGCTCTTGCTCGATGACCCCCATGAGGACGCGGGTGGATGAGAGCGTCTCGTCGATGCCCATGGCCTTGAACACGATCTCGTTCTTCGGGTTGTTCACCCGGGCGATCACCCGGGGCGCGTGGCACTTGTACTTCGCGAGCTGGCAAATGACGAGATTCTTCGCATCGTCGCCGGTGACCGCGATGACCGCGTCCGCCCGCCCGCAGCCGGCCTCGACCTGTGACCGGCCCTCATCGGCGGGCGCGTTGATGACGATCGAGCCGAGCTGCTCTTCGATCCACTGCGCGCGCCGGCGATCCGACTCGATGAGCATGATCTCGTGACCTGATTCGAGCAGCGCCTTCGACAGATGGAAGCCGACCTGGCCACCGCCGGCGATGACGAAATACATCAGGCCGGCTCCGGCAGATCTTCGCCGGACATCGCCGCTTCATGCCGGGTCGCCGCGGCCATGAGATTCGGCCCGAGCTTGGTGTTGCCGGTGATCAGCGCCTGTAACAGCGTGGCCAGGATGCTGGTGCGAGAGAAGGTCCCCAGACCCTCCTGGCGGTAGGCGTAGGCCCGGATCGGGTCGTTCACCTTGGCGATGACCTTCTTGATGCCGAAGATCTTGTCCGCGATCTGGGCGGACATGATGTTCCGGTTATCGCCCTGGGTCAGGGCGAGGAAGGTGTCGGCCTGCTCGGCACCGGCCTGCCGAAGCACATCGAGATCCGTGCCGTCGCCGAGCAGGGTCGTGCCGGAGAATTCGCGAGGCAGGTGCAGGAAGGCGGTACGGTCAAGATCGACGATCGTGACCGTGTCGCCGGCGGTATCGAGGAGCCCGGCCAGGAACGCCCCGACGCGCCCACAGCCGATGATGACGACGTTCAACTTGGTTCTTCCTGACGATACGCGAGCACCGCGCAGGGCGCTTTCACGTAGATCGACTCGACTGTGTGGCCCACATAGACGCGACCGAGGCGTTTCCGGTAGGGCATCCCGAGGATGATGAGCTCACTCCCCTGCTCGACCGCCGTGTCGACGATCGCCGCGGCCGCCTCGCGGGCCTGCAGCACCTCAGTCTCGAGGTGCCCGCCCAGCTTGCGGGCCACTTTCTCCGCAAGCGCGAGGATCTCCTCCCCGCGTTCCAGCTCGACCTCAAGGACCGAGTCGAGCGGCATGTTCCACCGCACCTCGATGACATGCACCGCGGTCACCTTCGCCTTGTGCGGGCGGCCGAGCGCGATGGCGTACTCGATGACGTCGGGATCGATGGCTGTGCCGGCGAGTGGCACGAGGATGTTCGTGAGCTTCACGTGGACCGCGAAGTCTAGTGTCCCGCGCCGCGTTCCGGCGCGGGACACTCAGTCGTCGTGCTCGAGCTCTTCGGCGTCATCGAAGTGATACGGGACATCGACGACCGCGGTGTTCTTGCGCAGGAAGAGCGCCAGCTTGAGCCGGAACGCGGTCTGGTTGTGAAGGAGCGCGTCCCAGAAATGCCGCGGCACGAATTCGGCCAGGACGACGACGACCGGCCTGGTCCGATCGCCCTCGTCGATGTGGTCGATATAGCTGAGCAGCGGCGGCAGCAAGGCCCGGTACGGCGACACGATCACCTCGAGCGGGAAGGACGGCCCGACGACCTTGGCCCAGCGCTCCTTGAACGCCGAGGCGCCGTCCTCGTCATAGGAGACATGGACTGCGGAGACGTCCGTCGACAGCCCGCGGGCGAGGCTGAGCGCTCCGAGGGCGGCTCGATCGAGCCGGCTCACCGGCACGACCACCCGTGGCACCCGGGGACGCAGACGAAGCTTGGCCGACGAGCCGATGAGGAGCTCATCCTCGACCCGGCGGTAGTGCGTGTGGATCCGGAACATCCCGTACACGATCGGCGGCATCACCGCGAGGACCATCCAAGCGCCAGGCTGGAACTTCGTGACCGCGACGACGAGCGCCACGATGCCGGTGACGATCGCACCGAGCCCATTGATGAAGGCGCTCGCCTGCCAGCCGCGGGAGCGCTCGAGGAACCAATGCCGGACCAGCCCGGCCTGCGACAGCGTGAACGCAATGAACACGCCGATCGTGTACAGCGGAATGAGCCCGCTCACGCTGCCCTGATAGGCGACCAGCAGCAGGGCCGACACGACCGCGAGGACGATGATGCCGAAGGAGAATGCCAGGCGATCGCCGCGCTGCGCGAACTGGCGCGGCATGAACCGGTCGTTCGCGAGGATCGAGGCGAGCCGCGGGAAACCGGAAAAGCTCGTGTTCGCCGCCAAGATCAGGATGATCGCGGTCGCCGCCTGAACGATGTAGAAGGGCCAGCCGTCGCCGACGATGGACTGGGCCAGCAGGCCGACGACGCTCTTCGTCTCGGTGTGGTCGACCTGGATGCCGATCCGGGTCGCCAGGAAGCTGATGCTGAAGAACAGCGTCGCGAAGAGCGTCCCCATCACCATCAGCACGATCCCGGCATTCCGTGCGGCCGGTCTGCGGAAGGCGGTGACCCCGTTCGCGACGGCCTCGGTACCGGACAGGCCGACCGATCCGGACGAGAACGCACGGAGCACGAGGAACGCGGTGAGGCCCTCGGTCGCTGGGATCGTCTCCGGCGGAGCCACGGGCGCCGGGATGTCGCCGCTCAACACGCGGTAGAACCCGATCCCCAGCACCACGAAAATGCTGACGACGTAGAAGTAGGTCGGGCCGGCGAACAGCACGCCCGCCTCACGGATCCCGCGCAGATTTCCGATGGTGATGAGCGCGATGAACCCGACGCCGATCGCCACCTTGGACGGGTCGAGCTCCGGGATCGCCGTGGTGATGGCGAGCACGCCGCCGGCCACCGAAACCGACACGGTGAGGACGTAGTCAACGAGGAGCGCGGCGGCGGCGATAAGACCCGGGATGACCCCGAGGTTCTGGCTCGCCACGGCGTAGCTTCCGCCGCCATGCGGGTAGGCGCGGACAACCTGGAGATACGAGGTGACCACGATCGCCAGGATCACGATGATCGCGATCGTCAGAGGCATCGTGAAGGCGAGGCCGATCGCGCCGGCCCTCGCGAGCGTCCGCATCGTCTCCTCGGTCGCGTACGCCGATGAGGAGATGTTGTCCGAGGCGAAGATCGCGAGCCCGGTGGTCTTGGAAACGCGCTCCTCCCCCTCCGACGCGGTGGTGAGGCGCTCACCGAACAGGAACGTCCGGACCCCGGACAGGACCTTTCCGATCCGCGTGTCCGGCTCGAGCACCTCCGGCGTGGCAAGGACGTACCCGGTGCGGCGCCGGAAGTCGCGGCTCCGATGGATCTTCACCCGGTCGTCGCCCGGGCGGCGGCCCTTCGCACGCTCGACGCGCTCGAGGTGATGCCCGGGACGCGGCGCGTCGTCCGGAGGTCGGTGCGGCGGCTCTTCGCTCAACAGGGGATGAGTCTATTCACCATCGGACCGGTAGCGGCATCAGAACCCGTGCGCCAGACGGTCGGCAAGGATGTCCGGCAGGCCCAGCGCCCGCATCCGGCCCTGCGTGCGGGCGATGTCGTATCCGACACGCCGTAGCTCGACGGCAGCGCTCGCACTATCGAGCCAGGCATACGCAGCACGTGGATCACCGTCGCGTGGCTGGCCAACGCTTCCCGGGTTGATCATCCGGCGACCTTCCGCCAGCTCGTGGACCGCGGGCACGTGGGTGTGCCCGTGGCAGCAATGTGGCGTCGCCGCAGAGCGCATCGCGGCAACGGCGGTCCCCAGGTCGAAGACATATTCCCAGAGCGGGTCGCGTGGGCTTCCATGGCACACGGTGAAGCCGCCCTCGGCCACGAAAGTGAGGGGCAGCGCCGCAAGGCGATCGCGCTCCTCGCCGGTCAGCCATTCGCGATGGAGCAGGGCCGCGGCGCGGGCCGCGGGATTGAAGAGCTCAATTCCCGCGCCGGTCGCGACGGCCCGATCGTGATTTCCGGCGACCAGACGGGCGCCGCGCTCCGCAAGCGCCGCCAGGACCGCCGCGGGATCCGGTCCGTACCCGACGGTGTCGCCCATGACCCAGACCTCATCCGCTTCCGCGATCTCTGCGAGCACCGCTTCGAGCGCGACAAGGTTGGCATGGATGTCGGACAGGAGCGCGACCCTCACGCCGTCGCGGCCTTCGCCTCGGCGACGGTGAACCGGCCGTCGGCGATGGCCCGACCGACGACCGACGACGCCACGCCCCAGCGGGCGAGCACGCGGAGATCGTCGAGGCTGCGCACGCCACCACCGGTGTGGAACCGCACGCCCGTCGCGGCCGGTCCGAGGACCGCGCGGATCCGCTCGAGCAGCGCCAACGGCGGCCCGCCAAGCCGGCCATCGGTGCCCACATCGATGACGTACAGGTCGCGCACGCCCGCCTGAACGGCGGCGGCAGCGGCGGCGGCAGCGTCGCGGCCGGCCGCCCGGCCTGCCAGCTCGGACCCGCCCCCCCGGGGCGCAAGGACGTCGCCCGCGGCCTCGATCTCGACGATCGCCCCCTGACCGAGCGTTGCGATGGCCGGAAGCAGGGTCTCGTCGCCGAATACGGCCGCGGAAAAAAGGACACCGGCGAACCCGTCGCGATCGATCGCTCGTCGGGCCTGCACGAGGTCGGCGATCCCCCCGGCGAGGCGGCAGGGGATGCCGGACTCGCGGGCGATCTCGGCCAGCAGCTCCTGGTTGGCGAACACACCGCGCTCCGCGCCATCCAGGTCGACGAGATGGAGCTCGTCCGCTCCACCCTCGACGAAGCGCCGGGCCAGGTCGCGCGGATGCACGTCGGCGCCGATGCCCCCACGGAAGACGACATGACCGCCTCGGACATCGACCGACGGGACGATCACCACGGGCGGCGGCGGGCCTCGACCGCAGGGCGCGGGTAGGCGTGGGGCGTGGCGCGGACCTTCCGCAGCACGACGAGATGGCGGCCCGGGAGCGCGTCGGCGACGCCGAGCTCCTCCGTCGATATCACGCGGACCACCTCACCTCCGACCGCGGCGAGCGCGCGGCGGGCGGCGGCGAGCTCCGGCTCGACGCGACCCTTCCAGACGATCGCCTCTCCCCCGACACGCAGCAGCGGGAGGAGGTATTCGGCGCACAGGGCCAGGCTGCCGACCGCGCGCGCGGTGCCGACATCGAACATCGCGCGAAATCCCGAAGACCGCCCGAGCGCTTCGGCGCGCTCGTTGCGCACCACGACGTCAGTGAGGCCGAGGGTCACGATCACGTCCTCGATGAAACGGGCCTTCTTCCCGACAGACTCGACGCAGGTCACTCGCAGTGACGGGAGCGCGATGCGGAGCGCGAGCCCGGGGAACCCGGCACCGCTCCCGATGTCCACGACGCGCTCGTGGCCCTGCCAGCTGCGCGCGGCAAAGGCGGTGAACGAATCGAGGAAGTGCTTGTCCGCGATGTCCTGCGGGTCGGTGATCGCGGTGAGGTTGACAGACGTATTCCGTTCGATGAGCTCGTCAGCGAAGCGCGCGCAGACGGCCACCCGCGCAGCGTCGAGGGTCACGCCCACACGCGCGCTCCGCTCGGGAAGCAGGGCGAACGGGCCAGCCGGCGAGGACGCATGAAGGGCTGGCACGGCAGCTATCGTAGGCGGCCACTGCGGTGGGTCACGCTCTTCATGACCAGCGTCGCACTGCTCCTGAGCGTCGCGCCGGCGGCCGCACAGAGCCGTGTGGTGACGATCAGTGGATTCGCGTTCCAGCCGCAAAGCCTCTCCGTGCAGCTCGGCGACACGGTGACCTGGCACAACAGCGATGCCGCGTCGCATACCGCGACCGCCGACGGCGGAAAATGGGGCACTTCGGCCATCGCCTCGGGCGGGAACTCGGCCCCGATCCTGATGGACGCCGTGGGCGCCTTTCCCTACCACTGCGCGATCCATCCCGGGATGACCGGCACGATCGTCGTGCTCGGCGCGGCCACGCCGGTCCCCTCCACGCCCGCGCCCGCGCCGGTGCCGACCGCGACGCCGACAGCGGTCCCGACGGCGCCGCCGACTCCCGGCCAAACGACCGCGGCGACGGGCGCGCCAGCGGCCAGTCAGCCGGCAGCGGCGTCGCCGGCGGCGAACCCGAGCCCCAGCGCAGCGGCGTCGCCGGGGCCCGCGGTCAGCGCCAGCCCGGACGCGGCGGCGTCTTTGACCGCGACCGTCGGGCCGTCGACCCGGCCGCGCTCGGCCACACCGCTGGATCGCGCCCCGCCGATCCCGAGCGGTCCGGGGAGCCTGTTCGCCGGGATCGCCGTGGCCGTCGCGGGGGTCCTCGCCGGCCTCGCCTGGCTCCTGTTCCGGAGACGCTAGGCGTCGCGAGCGGCATTGGCACCTCAGATGCATGTTGGCCAGTCATGCAGGACCTGGACTGGCTGAGCGGTGTGTTCGGGACGGTGCGCTGCGCCGGCTGCGGCGCGGTCTACGGCCGGGGGGCTATCGCGATCGTCGGTAACCGCGACGAGTATTGGTTCGTCCGCTGCAGCTGCGACTCCTGCGGGGCCCAGGGGCTGGGAGTGGTCATCGTGAAAGAGCTGGCGGCGGTGGCCGCGAAAACGTCTGGAACGGCCGACGTTCGCGCAGCGGCGCTGCGGGTCGACGACGTGCTGGAGGCCCACGAGCTCCTGCGCGACTACGACGGGGATGTGCACGGGCTCTTCTAGCGCACGGCTGCGGCTCGGCTGCGGCTCGGCTGCGGCTCATCTGCAAGAATGACGGCATGACGACCGCCATCCCCACGCTCGCCGACGACATCGCGGAGATCCTGGTCGATGAGGCCGCCATCAAAGCGAAGGTCGCCGAGCTTGGTGCCCAGGTCACCCGGGACTACGCCGGACGCGACCTCGTCCTGGTGAGCATCCTCAAAGGCGCCCTTCCCTTTCTCGCCGATCTCATGCGCCAGATCCCGCTGCCGCTCGCGCTCGATTTCATGGAGGTCTCCTCGTACGGGGACGCGACGTCGTCGAGCGGCGTCGTACGGATCCTCAAGGACCTGGCCAAGCCGATCGAGGGCCGGCACGTGCTCATCGTCGAGGACATTCTCGACACTGGCCATACCCTCGCCCACATCCTGGATCATCTCGAGACCAAGAAGCCCGCGTCGATCCGGCTCTGCGCGCTCCTCGACAAGCCGGGCCACCGGGTCGTTCCGATCGAGGTCGAGTACAAGGGCTTTGAGATCGCCGACAAGTTCGTCGTCGGCTACGGGCTCGACTACGCCGAACGCTATCGCAATCTCCCGTTCATCGGCGTCCTGAAGCCCGAGGTGTACGCGGGGGGCCGGTGAGCCAACTCGCCGTCGCCCTCCTGGTCATCGCGACCGTGCTCGGAAGTGGCGGCGCCGCCCAGGCCACGACCGTCCTCACCGCGCTCCCGGCGACCGTTCGGGTGAACATCGCCGGCCTCGGTACGTCCTACGCCGTGATCTCGTCCAGCGGCACGCTGACCGCCACCGCTCCTGACGGCGCGATCCTGTACCGCGGTGGCGGGCGCACCGTCTCACGGACGAACGTCCGTAAGGTCGCGGGTACGGACCTGGTCCTCCCCCCGCGTCAGGGCGGCGTGCTCACGCCCTCCGAACGTGCCGAACGGTCGCTCGAGCTTCGCAGCGCGCGCCAGGCGCAGGCTGACTCCGGTCCACGCTCGCTCATCACGGTCCCGTTCCAGTTCTCGATCCTGCAAGGTCCGAACGACGACATCGGCGCACAGGCGATCACGGCCGAGCGCCCAATGCTGATCCGCTTCACCACCGACGACGGCATCCTGCAGTACAACGGGCGCTTCTATCGGGGCATCCTGGAGCTCGCGCTCGATGATGAGAACGACCTCATCGTGGTGAACACCGTGCGGACCCACGACTACCTGGCTTCGGTGGTCGGCTCGGAGGTCCCCTCGTCCTGGGAGGCCGAGGCGCTCGCCGCTCAAGCGGTCGCCGCGCGCACGTACCTGTCTACGCACCTCGGCCGGCACCGGAGCTATGACCTCGAGGGTGATACTCGGGATCAGGAGTACGACGGCACGCAGAATGAGGACGCCCGGACCATCCGGGCGGTGGAGCGCACTGCGGGCCGGATCGCCACGTACCGGGGCGCGCCGATCGAGGCGCTGTACTCGGCGAACGCGGGCGGTCTCACCGAGGATTCGGAGAACGTCTTTGGCAACGCGCTCCCCTATCTGCGAAGCGTCACCTCACCCGGCGACGAGGTGGCGAAGGAATCCTCCTGGGGCAAGACGAGCTACGAGTGGACCAAAGAGATCAGCGCGACCCAGCTCCGGGACTACCTGGTCGTCCGCGGCCTCAACGTCGGAATACCGCGCGAGATCACCCTCACCGGCGTGTCCGGCGCCGGCCGGGTGCTCAGCGCGAGGGTCGCCGGTAACACCGGGACGAAGGACATCGGAAAGGACCGGGCGCGCTACTACTTCGGTCTGCGCAGCTCGCTGTTCACGGTGAGCGTCAGCGACGGTGGCGCGACCGAGCGTGTCACCGCCGACGACACCGAACGGCAAAAGGCACTCGTCGGCCTCGGAGCGCGCCAGGTCACGACGGCGTTCGAGATCCTGCGCGACGGATCGGGAAGCGAGACCGGGCTGCGGGCAACGTCCTACGTGTACGAGCTTCCGGTAACGTTCCTGTTCAAAGGCAAAGGTTTCGGACATGGCGTGGGGATGTCGCAGTGGGGCGCCCAAGGCATGGCCCTCAAGGGCTCGTCCGCGGAGCAGATCCTCGCGTACTACTACCGCGGGACCGCGGTGACCGCGATCGGTGGAGACTGATCGCCGCGGCTAGGTGACCATCGCATGGGCAGCCCGGATCGGGAGTTTCACGTTCAGCACCACGGTGCCGTCCGGCCGGGTCTCATGCGTCGATTCCCCCTTGAGCAGGTCGAGGCGCTCGCTGCGGCGGAGGCCCGAAGCGAGCTCGCCATCCGACGGGAGGTCGCGGCCGTCGCTCTGGAGCATGATCTCGAGCAACGCGTCCTTCCAGGCCATGCCGAGCACGATGTCCTTAGCCTCGCCCTTCTCGATACGCTCGACGAGGGAATCCTGGATAAGCCGGAAGATCGCGACCTCGTCGTCCGAGGGAAGTCGGCGGTCCCGCCCGGTGCTCGAGAAGTCGATGCGGATCCCATGCTTATCGACCAGCGTCTGGATGTAGCGACGGAGCGTCGGCACAAGGCCGAGGTCGTCGAGGATCATCGGGCGCAGCTCGAAGATGAAGCCGCGGAGCTCCTGGAGGGTCTTGTTGACCATGACTCGGAGGGCCTTCAGCTCGTCGCGTGACCGCTGGGGGTCGACGCTGTAGAGCCGCTCGCTGATCTCCGACTGCAGGACGACATTCGCCATCGCCTGCGCCGGGCCGTCATGCACCTGTCGCGCGATACGGCGGCGCTCCTCCTCCTGGGTGTCCACGATCGCTTGGAGCAGTCGATTCTCGTCGAGGATCGGGGCCGCGTCGTGCGGCACCGGCGGAGCGGTGAACTCGTCGAGCTGGCGACGCGTCGAGCTGAGCAAGATGTGCACCCGATCGAGCAGCTTCCGTTTGCTCTGCAGTTCGCCGAGCTGGCCCTCCATCATCACGCGCTTCCCCATCGCGCTCGAGTATTCGTCGGCGACGCCGAAGATCTCTTCCCGCTGGAAGCCCGCTGGATTCCCTCGGGCCTCCTCGAGCTTGGCTTTGGCGGAGTCCTCGCGCGAGCGGAGTCGGTTCACCTCCGTCTGGGTCGATCCGATGAGCAGATCGAGTTCACGGATCTCGGCGTTCACCTTGCTCTGCTCGATGCTGAACGCCGACAGAATGTCCGGCGGCGCGTCTCCGGGCACTAGTTCCCCATCTCCGGACTCTTGATCCAGCCCTGGCGGATCGCGTACACGACCGCCTGGGTGCGGTCGTTGACCGAGAGCTTCCGAAGAATGCTTGACATGTGGTTCTTCACCGTCTGTTCGGAGATCGCGAGTGCGTAGGCGACCTCCTTGTTCGTCATGCCCTGCGCGATGTTGTCCAGGATCTGGACCTCGCGCGGCGAGAGCGGCGCGAACACGTGTGACGAGCCCGGACCGTAGACCGAGAGCTCCCGGAACTCGGCGAGCACCTTCGAGGCGACGGCAGGCTTGGCGAAGATCTTCTCGTTGATCGTGAACTGCCCGCCGCGGACTTTGCGGATCGTCTCGACCAGCTCCTCTGGGGCGCAGTCCTTCTTAAGATACGCGGCCGCACCGGCGCGGATCGCGTCGAAGAGGGTCTGCTCCTCCTCGAGCGCGGTGAGGACGATCACTGCGATGTGGGGGAGCTCGCGGCGAACTCGCTGTGTCGCCTTGATGCCGCTGAGCCGGGGAAGGTCCGCCTCGATGATGAGGACGTCCGGCTCGAGCTCGATCGTCTTGGCGACAGCATCCTCGCCGTCGGTGACCGACGCGAGGATCTCCATGTCCGCTTCCCGCTCGAGTACCTGCGTGATGCCGAGCGTCGTGAGCCGGCTCGCGTCGGCCAGGACGATGCGGATCGCTTTCTCCGGTTTATCGGCCAAGTGGATCCCCCTCTTTCGCCAGCGGAAGTACAAGTGTAACGGCGGTGCCCTGGCCGGGGGTGGACTG
Organism: Chloroflexota bacterium; assembly: GCA_043750135.1. Lineage (GTDB taxonomy): Bacteria > Chloroflexota > Limnocylindria > P2-11E > P2-11E > UBA4735. The sequence goes on from JAYVCA010000049.1 coordinate 11,463, forward strand.
GATCTGCAGCCGCCCCCCGATGAGCTCGGCACGCTCGCGCATCGACAAAAGACCGACCGACTTCGCGCGCCGGGCAGCCTTCACCAGATCGAATCCGATCCCGTCGTCGGTGCAATGGAGCACGACCTGATCCTTCGCGCACTGCCAGACGATGCCCACCGTCGCGGCCTGCGCGTGCTTGTGCACGTTCTGCAGGGCCTCCTGCATGACGCGATAGATCGCGAGCTCCTGCATCGGCGAGAGGCCGGTCTCCGCGGTGTCGAGGTGGCATTCGACGCGCAGTCCGTAGCGGCTCTGGTATTCGTTCGCGTAATTACGGATCGCCTCTGCCAGGCCCAGCTCGGAGAGGACCGGTGGGCGCAGGTCGTAGATCATGCCCCGAACCGAATCGAGGGAGCTGCGGAACTGACTCTTCAGGTTCGCCAGCTCGGTGCGGAGAGTGCTGCGAACGTCCGCCGGCGCACGCTCGGCGATCCGCTCGAGGTATTCGACCTCAAAGACCGCGTTGGCGAGGACCTGCGCTGGTCCGTCGTGGACGTCGCGATACAGCCGCTCCCGCTCCGCCTCGAGGCTCTCGAGCACCCGCTGGGCGACCTCGACCGCCTCGTCCCGCTCTTCGGCGTCAGGCGCCATACCGGTCCCGGTGAGGTAGGCGGCACTCGACTCGATATGGCCGATCGCCAGCTGCAGCTGCTTCAGCCGGCGGAAGGCCAGCCGGCTCGTCTCGTCGGGATCCCCTCCGGTGGTCCGGGACTGCGACTCGGCTCGCCGCTGGTAGGAGCGCTGGAAGCGCTCGACCTGCTGGCGAAGCCGGCGGACCTCGCGCCGCAGCGCATCGACGATCCCTTCGAACTGTGCGTCGAGATCGTCGTCACGGGGAAGGCGGGCGGGTGTCCGTTCGTTCGTTCGGTCAGTTTACGGAACGCCGATGAGCACGGTGGTGTCGTTCAGGAAGCGGACCGGCCAGCCCAGCTCGCGTGCCCGCACCGCGACCGGCGTGCCCGGACGAATGAGGAGCTCCCGGACGCCGCGGCGGGCGATGGCGTCGCGCCAGCCGGCGCGGGCCCCGACGATGGTCGTGTAGTCGGCAAGGACATCGGGCAGGTACGGGGTAAGCCGGCCGTCCACGAACACCGGCGTCCGCGGCGCGGACCAGATGAGATACCCGCCCCAGTCGTAGTCGTTCAGCAGTCCCGGTCCCGCCGCGAGCGCCGGGAGCGCGGCGGAGGGGTACCGGGCGAGATCGGGTCCCGCGGGACCCGCGGCGACCGTGGCGGCGACCAGGGCGAGGCCAAGGATCCCCGCGGCGAGATCGACACGCGGTCCAGGCGCCCTGGCGGACTTCTGCGGGCGCGTTCGGCGCGGCGGCAGGAGCGCCCCGAGGGCGTCCGGGCCGTGCCGGGCGAGGAACGGCGCGGCGGCAATGGCGAAGAACGGGGTCTGGCGGGCCGCGATGAGCGAAATGAAGAGCACCGGCAGGAGCACGACCGCCGCGGAGCGCTCGCGCGCGGGGGCGAGTGCCGCGGTCGCGAAGGTCAGGACGATCGCCGCGGCGAACACCAGACCCGGGAGCGTGGTGACGTCGGGCACCGCCCATTCTTGGATCATCCGCGGCGGATTGAGGAGATGGGATCCCGGAGTCGTCCACACGCCGAGCCCCGCCGGTGTCACGAGGGTCGCGAGCGCAGTCGCGCCCGCGGTGAACAGGTACGCGCGACGCCGGGCTGGATCGTCGCGGAGGAGGCCCTCGGCCGCAACGGCGATGACCAGCGCGACGCCGAGGGCGAATGAGCCGTGTAGGTTCGCCCAGACCGCGATGAGGATCGGGAGCGCTACGAGCGCCCGGTCGCTTCCGGCGCGCGCCGATCGCAGGAGCGGGACGAGCGCCGCGAAACACAGGAAGCCGAACAGCTCGGGCCGCTCGACCGAAATGCTGCGCGACAGCGCGATCGCGGGAAGCGCGGCGAGCAGCGCGGCGAACGGCGACCGCGGCCGCTCACGCACGGCCGACCACACGATCGTGCCGACGAGCAACGCGACCGCGAACGCGCGCAGTCCGAGGATCCCCGACCAGCCGGCGACGAGGTACGCGCCGTACCAGAAGAGCTGCCCCAGCCACTGGTCGGTGGGGACCGCCTGGCCGGCGATGGTCCATGAGAACAGATCGGTGCGGACGAAGCCGTGCGCAAGCGCCTCGCGCGCGGTCGCCAGGTGCCAGAACACGTCGTTGTCGCCCAGCGGGAACGCGACGGAAGCCGCTCCGAACGCGGCTCCGGCGATGATCGGCACAAGAAGCGGGACGCGCTCGCGCGCCGGAGCGGTCATGGCCGCGTCAGCAGAACGAACAGGCGGTCCTCGGCGCGGACCTGCCAGCCGTCTTCGCGGAGCGCGACCGCGAGGGGCTTCGCCGGCATGAGCAGGACCTCGCGGACGTCGTACTTCGTGAGCACGTCCTTCCAATTCGCGCGGAGCTCGACGGCGTCCCGATAATCGCGCAGCACCGTACGCTCGAACGGAAAGAATCGTCCATCAATGAAGACCTTGCGTTCGGGGACCTCGTGGATGAGGAACCCGCCCCAGTCGTACTCGTTCAACAGCACGCCGGAGCCGACACGCAGCGCTGCCACGGCGGCCCTCGGGTACGCGCGCTCGTCAGGCCCGGTGGGCACGCCGAGCGCGCTGATCAGCGCACCGCCGACGAGGGCCACGGCGAGCAGCGCGGCGGCGGGGTCCGGCAGAGGCCGCGCGGTGCGGGCGGGGCGCAGCCGGGCGTAGAGGCGCGCCGCGCCGGCCGCGAGGAACGGCGTCGCGGCAAATACGAAGAACACGAGGTGCCGCTGCGCCGAGAGCGCAAGCCAGAGGAGCGGGGGCAGGAGGAGGACCTCGAGCACCGTGCCGCCCTCGAGGAGGGCCACCGCGAGCGTCGCTAGGATGAAGCCCGCGAGCACGAATCCGGACGCCTCAAGCACGTCGGGCGGTGACTCTTCGCTGATGATCCGCGGCGGCGCGAGCACATGGCCGGCGGAACCAGTGAGACCGAAGGTCTCCGGATCCAGGAATGAGAGCCCCACGGCCGCAGCCAACGCGAGCGCGAACCGGGGCGCCGCCGCGCGGCGCGTGAGCAGGGCTTCCACGGTGAAGGCGAGCAGGAGCACGAGCGCGACTCCGTAGCCGCCGTGCAGGTTCGCCCAGAGGAGGATGAGGGGCGGGACCGCGACGAGCGCGCGTAGCGATCCCGCACGCGCGCTGTACAGAAGGTCCAGAACGACTGGGAACAGCACAAATGTGAAGATCGCCGGCCGGTCGGTCCAGCGCGTCTTGGAGACGACGAGCGCCCACATGACGACGAGCAGCGCGGCGATGAGGGGCGCACCGCCACGCCTCGCGAGACGAGCCAGGAACAGGGCCGCGATCGCGACCAGGAGCGCGCGGAAGAGCGCGAGTCCGACCCAGCCGCCCAGATCGAACACCAGCGCCAAGATGACTTCCCCGAGCCATTCGCCGAGGCTGTAGGGCTGCCCCGCGATCGTCGTGGTGAAGACATCGGTGCGCAGGATGGCGCGGTGATCCAGCATCCATTGCCCGCTCGCGAGGTGCCAGTAGGTATCCGGATCGCCGGTCGCGTACCCGACCGCCAGGGTGAACCCCGCGGCGGCAAGGCCGATCGGGAAGGCGTTGCGCGCGAGCCACCGGATCACGGCAGGCATCCGCGCGGCGGTGCGAGCAGCGGGTACACCCGGATGGCGTACCCGCTTTCGACCTCGTTCGCCGCGCGATCGCGATAGAGGTCGTCGTACGCGCCGAAGTGCGCCGGCTCGAGGACGATCGACCGCACGCCGGTCGCCGGCCCGTAGCACGCCGCGGCGGCAAGTCCATTGGCGGGAGTGACCACGACCGTCCGGCCGCTGATCCACCGCCACGCGGCGGCGTCCACCGCCAGGAACGGACCCGGAGGGATCCGCTCGAGCGCGGCGGCACGAGCGCGGTAGGTCCCATTGAACGTGCTGTCCCACTGCGCGAGCGCGAAGCCGGAGACCAGGGCGACGGCGGCGATGCCGGACGCCGCGGCGACAGCGATGGCGCGCCGGTGCCAAGCTCGCCGCTCGAACAGCGCGCCGCAGCCGACAACGCCGAGCGCGACGCCGTACGGGAAGAACGCCGCGAGCGAATGGAAGTACGACCCGCGGGTCGAATGAAGCGTCCAGAGCAGGCTTTCCGCGAGATAGACGACGACAAGGAGCGCGGCGAAGGCGCGCACGTCGGCACGGCCAGAGCGCGCCCGGACCGCCAGCGCCAGCGGTGCGAGGAGGAGCACGAAGAAGGCGTTGATCAGGGTCCCAAGGTTGGTCGCGAGCGCGGCAGCTTTCGCGCCGAAAAACGCCGAGAGGTCCGCGACGACCGCGCCGAGCGACGTCGGCTCGACGGCGAAGAAGTCCTCGTACCGCAGGAGGAAGGCGGTCCGGGCGAAGAGGCCGGCCGGGAGGCCGATCGCCAGATCCCGCGCGAGCCAGGCCAGCCCGATCGCGAGGGCGACGCCGCTCGCGACCACGGCCGCGCGGCGGCTCGCCGGATGCAGCGCAAGCGTGAGCAGGGCCAGGCCGAAAAGCGCGCCCTCACCACGGGCGAGGAACAGCAGCCCGACGAGCAAGCCGGCGAGCGCGCCCGCAGGCACGTCGCCTGACGCCGCCCGTCGGAAGGCGAGAAAGAACAGGGTGCCAAGGACCGCAGCCGGTGCGAACGCGTCGAGGCTCACCCACCCCGGGGCGAACGCGCCACCGAGACCAGCCAGCGCCGCGGCGATGAGCGCGGTGGGCTCGCCGGCACCGAGGGAGCGCGCGGCGGCGTAGCAGACCAGCGGGATACACGCCGCGACCGCGATCGTGAGCACCTGCGAGGCGCGAAAGCTGTCGAGGAACGGCAACAGGATGATGCCGAGCGCCTGGAGCGCCGTCGCGAGCGGCATCCAGAAGCGGTGGCTCGGGACCGGAAGCGCGGTGCTCGGGCCGGCCTCGAGCGGGTTCCAGACGAAATCCGCGGTGAGCCCCTGGCCCGCGGCAAGCCGGCGCGCGACGTCGTGGTAGTAGTAGGCGTCGGTGTAGCCGGGCTGGCCCACGATCGTGGCGGAGGCGATGCGGACGAGCAGGAGGGCGGCCGAGAGGAGCACGATCCGTCGGATGGCGGCGTTGCTCAAGGCCGCCAGTCTAGGGAGCCGCACGGGAGGCTCCGAGGACGTCTAGGGAACGGGATCGTGCACCGGCTGCACGGTCCGTCGATGACGGATGTAAATGACGCCACCCACGACGATGAGCGAGAAGACACTCACCGCTCGGTCGAGGACCGCGACGGCGACCGCATCGTGCTGCGCGAGGCCGAAGCCGGTCGTGAGCACGTAGACGATCGCGATCTCGACGAACCCGAAGCCCGCCGGGGTCAGCGGCACGGTCGTGAGGAGCGAGGATGCGACGGCCACGAAGACCACTCCCGATATCGGGAGCTCGAGCCCGAGGGCCGCGAGCACGAATGCGAGGCGCGCCGCCTCGGCGAGCCAGATGACGAGCGTTTCCGGGCCAGCCTCGGGGAGCGCACGGAACGAGTGCACCACCCCTTCGCGGAACAGCCTGCCGATCCGACGCACCTCCCGGGGAAAGAAGCGTGCGACCCGCGGCGCGACGAAGTACACGGCGAGGAATCCGACGACGATGAGGACCGCGAGGCCGGTCGCGGACAGGTAGACGAGCTTGAGATCCGGCAGGATCGTGCGGCCGAACGCGATGTAGCCACCGACGATGAGGAGCCCGAACACCACGATGAGGTCGAGCAGACGCTCGGCAACGACGACCCCGACGGTCCGCGAAAGCGAGATCCCGAAGCGCTGGCGGACGAGGTACGACCGGTAGAGGTCACCAAGCTTCGCCGGAAGAAGGCAGTTCACGAACCACCCGAGCATCAGGATCTCGAGGAGATCGCGACCGCGGACCGCGGTCCCGCCCTCACGCAGAAGCCGGGCCCAGCGGCGCGCCCGGATCGGGAAGGACGCGTAGTAGACCACCAGCGCCGCGGCGACCAGCTTTGGATCGCTGGAGCGGATCGTCGCGAACGCGGTGCCCCAGTCCACGTTCCGCGCAAAGAACGCGAGGAGCAGGAGCGGGACCAGCGTGGACACGAGCTCGCGCCACCCGAAGAGCTGGCGACGGACCGCGATCTCGTCGGTGTGGCCGGCCTCGACCGCCAGCTGCTCGATCGAGGGATCCTCGGCATGCGGCGGCGTCGCGCGCGGCCGGACAGGGTCGTGCGGTGGGCGAACCGGGGTTGGAATGCGCGAAGTCTAATCGAGGGACCGGTCCGGCCCAGAATGTGGCGTGATGCAAAGCTCTGGGGTCCGCGGTTGACCGGCCACCGGTGGCTCATCCCCGCCGCGATCGCCGTGGCGCTCGCGGCGCGCGATCTCGGCAGCTGGGTGACCGCCGCGACGAGCGGCCTGCCGATCGCGTACGGCGAGGGCGCGGTCCTCCACGCCGGGCAGATCCTCGCGCGGGGCGGCGATCCATACGCGCAGGCGCAGGCCGGCCTGGTGAGCGCCAATTACCCGCCGCTCGCGTACGCCATCGTCGCCCTCGGTCTGCCGCTCGGACCGTTCGTCGCCCTGCGTCTTGCGAACATCGTGGCGGCCATCGCGATCGCGGCGCTCATTGCCTGGCGCGCGCGGGCGGACCGTGTGATCGCGGTCACGCTGGGCGCGTCGTTCCTCGCCGTCTATCCGGTCGGCCTATGGACGGAGCAGCATCGCGTCGATCTGTTGTCCGTGGCGCTCTGCGCCGGAGCGATCGTGTCGCTGGGGGCTCGGCGCCGGGGACCGGTCCTCTTCGGGATCCTCGGCGCGCTCGCGCTCCTGGCGAAGCCAACGGCCGTCCTGCCCCTCGCGGCGGTCGTGGCGTATCTGCTCTGGCACGACCGGCGCATGGCGATCCGCTCGGTCGCCGCGCTGGCGGTCGCCTTGCTCGCTGGGATCGCGATCCTCCTTTTGCGGTTCGATCCGCGCGGGCTGGTCGATCACCTCGCGGGGAACAACGCGTTCCCCTACGACTGGCGAAATCCGATGTTCCTGCTCGTGCTGGCCGCGCTGCTCCTCGGTGCGTTCGTCATACCGGCCGTCGCGAGGGCCGACGGGATCATGCGTGCCTATCTCGCCGGCGCGCTCGGCGTGGTCATCCTCGGCGGTCACGAGGGCGCGACGGTGAACTATCTCCTGGATCTCGCGGCGGCGGCGCTCCTTGCTCTTGCGCCGGTCGCTCGCCACCGATCGCGCCTCACCCCGGCGCTCATCGCCGGACAGCTCATCGCGACCATGGCGCTCACGATCTCCGGGCCGTTCGCTCCCGCCGGACCGGCCACGCGCGCCGAGCGCGTCGCGCTGGTGTCGGCATTACCGGCCGGCGGCCGCTATTACGTCGAAGACAGCGGCCCGCTCTTGGCCGCCGGACTCGAGCCCTACGTCGACGACGCGTATGTCTGGGCGCGCCTGGTGGCCCTCGGTAAGCGGACCGACGACGTCACGCCACTGGTCGAAGCGCGCGCGTTCGGAGCGATCATCTCGGACGTGCCCCTCGCCACGATCGGGACGGCGAGCGAGATCGAACGTCAGCGCTGGCCGCAGGCGCTCGTCGACGCCGTCCTCCGGAGGTACGTGCTCGACGCGGCGACAGCCGGCGGGTATCGCTATCTACCGCGGCGTTGAACCGGGTCGTTACCCGGTACGGCGGGCCAGCCACTTACGGAGCTTGTCGTAGCGGGTCTGGAAGTGGATCCCATGGCCGGCAAGCCGGCCGTGGACCACGCCGGTCCGCAACGCGTCGACGAAGTCGTCGCGCCCGGTGAAGTCATCCACTTCCAGCCAGGCGCGGCCGATCTCCCAGGGCCGGTGCGCATCGCTCCCGACGGCGCCCGGGATGTTTCGCTCTTTCGCGTAGGCTGCCGCCTTCCGGTTATCGGCGGCGAACGCCTCGCGCGCGTTGAAGATTTCGAGCGCGTCGATCTGTGGCCAGAGGCGGTCGAGCGCGTCGCGGCGAAGGTGATAGATGCGGTTATGGCTGAAGGGATGTGGCACCGACACCAAACCGCCCTGATCGTGGATCCGCGCGATCGTCTCCTCGCCTGAGAGATCGCGCGGGACCGCCGAGCTCAGGAACAAGCCGATGATCTCGCCATCACGAGACGAGACCTCCTCGCCGATGATGACCCGGAACCCATCAGCCTTCTCCTGGAGCCGGAGCGCGCCTTCGATGGTGTTGTGGTCGGTCGCGCAGACCACATCGAGGCCGGCAGCCTTCATCGCGAACGCCTGCACGGCGATCGGCGTGCGGCTGTCGGGGGAGAACTCGCAATGCGTGTGCATGTCGACCTTGATGCGGCGCGGCTGATCGTTCAGGTGGCTCTCCCTTGCGCTCGCGCGTCGCGGACGATCTCACGGATCCGGGCCCGGAATCGTGACACATCGAAGCGCCGCGCGGACTCGCGGAGGGCAGCGTGGTCCACGCCGGCACGTTCCACGTCGCGGACGGCATCCGCAAAGAGGCTCGGATCAGGCTCGGGCACGAGCCGCCCGTCGATCCCGTCGCGGACGATATCCGCGGCGCCGCCGCGACCCAGCGCGACGACCGGCGTTCCGGAGGCGAGCGCCTCGACATTCACGATCCCGAAGTCGTCCTCGGCCGGGAAGATCAACCCGCGTGCCGATCCGAGGAGCAGTTTCACCGTCGCGTCGTCGACGCGTCCGGCGAAGGTGACGTTGTCCCGCGCGATCGCCTCGAGGCTCGTGCGCTCCCGCCCGTCGCCGACGACGATCAGCCGGAGACCGACCTCATTGAACGCGCGGACCGCGACATCGGCGCGCTTGTACGCGACGAGCCGGCTCGGCATGCAGACCCAGAAGTCGCCGCGATCCGCCGCCGGAGTGAACGCGTCCACATCGATCGGGGGGTGGACGACCTCGCTGTCCCGGCCGTAATACCGCGCGATGCGGTCGCGGACGACGGAGGAGTTCGCGATCCAGCGGTCGACCCGTGCCGCCCCGCGAAGATCAGCGACGCGCAGCCGCTCGAAGAGGTCACGAACGATGCCCTGGAGCGGCGCCGGGACCTCCTCGGCGAGGTACCGCTCACTCCAATCCCAGAGGTACCGGGTCGGCGAGTGGCAGTAGGCGACGTGGACCGTGTCGTCAGGCAGCCGGAGGCACTTGATGAACGCGCTCGTGGAGGTGAGAACGGTCTGGGTGCCGGCGGACACCGACAGACGGGCAGCCGCGTTCGGATAGAGCGGGAGGAGAAGCCGGTGCATCCCGCCGCCGAGCGGGAGCTGCTGAAGATACGAGGTGCGCAGGTCCCAGCCATCGAGCGGCCCATACGCCCGGCGGTCGTGGAAGAACGTGTAGACCGGCGCTTCCGGCCACATCCGGTGGAGCACGTCAACGACCCGCTCGGCGCCGCCGCGCGCCGAGAAGTACTCATGCGCGAGCGCCAGGCTCATCGCGAGGACCGCAGGCGCTCGAGAATGACCAGGAAGACGAAGACCGGCAGCACGCGCTGGCGGCGCCAGCGCTTCGGGTCGCGCGCCAGGCGCCAGAGCCACTCGAGACCCACGGTGTGAACGATCGCCGGCGGGGGCTTGGCCGCGCCGGCGAGGTAATCGAGCGATCCGCCGACGCCGACCGCCACCTTCACTGTTGGGAGGTCTTCGAGGTGTCGCGCGATCCAGCGCTCTTGCTTGGGCATGCCGAAGGCGACGAACAGCAGATCCGGGCGCGCGGACGCGACCGCCGCGACGGCGTCGGCCGCCTCCGCGTCGCCGTCGTGCGTGCCGGCGATGCGCAAGCCGGGATGACGCAGCACCAGCGCGCCGGCAGCCTTCTCGGCGACGCCCGGTGCGGCACCGAGAAGGAAGAGCGAGAGGTCGCGGTCCCGTGCGACCGCGGCGAGCCGCTCGACAAGAAGCCGCCCTGGGGCACGGCCCGGGAGCGGATCGCCGAGCAGCCGGGAGGCCACCAGCGCTCCGGTGCCATCGGGGACGACGAGATCAGCGGCGGCGGCGATGGAAGCGACCTCGCGGTCACTGCGGCAGAGCATGACGAACTCAGGATTGGCGGTGATGACGAACGTCCGCCGCCCGGCCGCGAGGCGCCGCACGATCTCCTCGGTCGCGCCCAGCAGGGCGACCCGGTCGAACTCGACGCCCAGGATGTCGACGCGCGGTCTCACCTAGTGGACGGGTACGAGACTCTTCTTGAAGAAATCGAAGTGCTCCAGGGCCAAGCCGGTGCCCTTGGCGACGCAGTAGAGCGGGTTCTCGGCGGCGTAGCAGGCCACGCCGGTGACCTGGGTGAGCAGCTTGTCCATGTTGCGGAGCAGCGCTCCACCGCCCGAAAGCACCATGCCCTTATCGATGACGTCCGACGCAAGCTCTGGCGGAGTCTGCTCGAGCACGCTCTTCACCGCGGTCACGATCTGCTGCAGCACCGGCTCCATCGCCTCGGTGATCTCGTTGCTGCCCACGGTGATCGTGCGGGGCAGGCCGGCGATGAGGTCGCGGCCGCGCACCTCCATCGTGAGCTCGGGGTCCATCGGGAGCGCGGACCCGATCTGGATCTTGACGTCCTCGGCGGTGCGCTCACCGATCATGAGGTTGTAGCGCTTGCGCACGAAGTTCGCGATCGCGTCGTCGATCTTGTTCCCGGCGGCACGCACGCTCTTTGACACGACGATCCCGCCGAGCGAGATGACCGCGATCTCGGCGGTCCCGCCGCCGATCCCGATGATGAGATTGCCGCTCGGGCCGGAGATCGGCAGATTCGCGCCGATCGCCGCGGCGAGCGGCTCTTCAATGAGGTAGGCCTCGCGGGCACCGGCCCGAAGTGCCGCATCCTTCACCGCGCGCCGCTCCACGCTCGTGACCCCGGACGGCACGCAGATCATGAGCTCGGGGTGGAACACGCGAAAACGGCCGCTCACCTTGTTGATGAAGTACTCGAGCATCTTCTCGGTGATGACGTAGTCCGCGATCACGCCGTCACGCATCGGGCGGATCGCGGTGATGTTGCCGGGCGTGCGGCCGAGCATGAGCCGCGCCTCCTCGCCGACCGCGACGATCCGCGGCCGGTTGCCATTGCCGTCACCTTGCGCGATCGCGACGACCGACGGCTCGGTGAGGACGATGCCCTTCCCGCGGACGTAGACGATGACGTTGGCTGTACCGAGGTCGATGCCGATCTGGCGTGCGAACATGCGGTCAGCCTAGCGGCTACGCGCTCCGCGCGATCGGTCGCTTGGCCGGATCGCGACGGATGAGGCGGCTCTTCCAGAGCACCAGCGCCACGACGTAATACGCGACGTAGGCGATCCCTTCGAGCAGCGTGGGGTCGGCGGAGTAGCCGAAGAGCGATCGCAGGATCGCACCTGCCCCTTCGCGATCGGGAAGCGGCCCAGAGAGGTCGAAGAGCTGGGGACCCCCGCCGATCAGGCCGGCCTCGACGAATTCGTGAACGCCGTGGGTGACCAGTCCGGCGGCGAACAGGACGAGCACGGTCCCGGTGACCCGGAAGAACGTCCCGAGATTGATCCGACGACCGAACGCGTAGATGAGAACGCCGATCGCGAGGGCGATCGCCAGCCCGACGACCGTGCCGAGGAGCTTCCCCTCACCAGGCGCGGCAAAGAGCAGGAGCGCGGTCTCCACACCCTCGCGGACGACGGCGAAGAAGACGAGCGCGAAGATGCCCCAGGCCGCACCGCCGCGCGACAGGACGTCCTGAATGCCGCGCTGAAGCTCGCCCTTGAGGTGCCGCGACTGGCGCAGCATCCAGAAGATCATCCAGGTGAGAAAGCCCGCGGCGAGGAACATCGTGGCGCCCTCGAAGACCTGCTCTGTCGCGCCGGTGAACTCCGCGTCGAGCGCATTCAGAACGGCCAGGAACCCAAGGCTCACGACGGCCGCCGCGCCCACGGCGAGCCAGACCCAGCGATGCGCGCGGCGCGCGCCGATCTGGGTGAGGTAGGCGAGCACGATACCGGCGATGAGCGTCATTTCGACGCCCTCGCGTAGTGCGATGACCAGCGCTCCCACGTCACCTGGCGACATGTGACCTGCTCCTACGTGCGATACTCGGTCCGTCGGATCCCGTGGTGAACGGGGCTTGCGGACCGGTGTTAGGTGAGCCTAACTAATTCCGACCGAGAAGGTCAAGAATGGCGTCGAGCGCGACCGAGGAGTACCTCCAGGCGATCTACACGCTCGCCGACGAGAACGGGAGCGTCATCTCCGCCCGTCTGGCGACGTTCCTCGGCGTCTCGGCTGCGGCGACCTCCGAGATGGTCCACCGCCTGGAGCGCGACGGGATGGTCACCCTCGATGCGCGTAAAGAGCTGCATTTCACCGTCGATGGCCAGCGGGCAGCGAACTCGATCGTGCGCCGCCATCGCCTCGCCGAGCGGTTCCTGGTCGAGGTGTTGGGTTTCGCGTGGTGGAAAACGCACGAAGAGGCCGAACGCCTAGAGCACGCGATGTCGCCCGAGATGGAGTCCAGGATGACCGCGGTCCTGGGCGACCCGCAGACCTGCCCGCACGGGAACCCGATGCCCGGCGTCGCAGCGGTGCCGACCCGGCCCCTGGAGACGCTCGCCCCCGGAGAGCGAGCGACCGTGCTGCGGATCCCCGATCAATTCGAGCACGAGGATGGCTTCCTCGAATACCTCGACTCCCAAGGGGTGGAGCCCGGCGTCACCGTGGCGCTCGTCGAGCGAGGCCCGACGACGCTCCGGGTCGAGATCGACGGCATCGCGCGGTCGCTGCGGCCCGATTGCGGGCAGAAGGTGTGGATGTCCAGGTGAGCGCAATGACTGAAGCGACGATCTTCGTCCAGGGTACGGAGAGCTACTGGCTTGCCGACGTCCCGATCCTCCCCGGCTGCATCGCCTCGGGCACCAGCCGGGAGGCGGCGATCGCGAACGCCCGGCGGGCGTTCCGCGCGTATCGCGAGCTCCTCGACACGCGCGGCGTGAGCGTCGACCACTGGAAGGACCTCGATCCCGATGCGTTCGCCGTCGCGGACTATCCAGCGGCCGGTCTCCCCGACGACGAGCGCGCGCTCGAGGAGCACGAGACCCGGGACTTCTTGCACCAGCTCGAGGCCTCCCGCGCGGCGCTGATCGGCTTGGTGAAAGGGCTCTCGCCGGAGCAGCTCGAGCAGCGACCGACCGAGACGATGTGGAGCGTCCGGCAGGCGCTCGAGCACATCATGACCTCGGACGTTCTTCTGCTTTCCCGAACGGAGCGCTGGCCGGAGGACCCCTTCAACACGCTCCAGGCCGTGCATCGCCTGGTGTTCCAGCGGCTCTCGGTCATGGACCCCGCCGAGCAGCGCAAGCGGCGCGTCGTGAACGGGCGGACCTGGACCATCCGGACGGTGATGCGCCGGCTGCTCGAGCACGAATACGAGCACTACGGCCAGATCAAGGAGATCATGGCCGGCCTCGGCGGCGACCGCCCGCCGGAGTAGGCACCGCATTCGCCTTCGGACGGTTCGCCC
>JAYVCA010000050.1:0-7510 GCA_043750135.1 Chloroflexota bacterium
GTTTTCGCGGGCCGGCGTGTCGATGTTGTCCGCCGCGGTGGCGACTTGTCCACCGCGCATCCACATCGACCGGGCGGCCGTTCACATCTCCCTACCATCACCTGATGGGCGATCCGATCCTCGATGGCTTGAATCCCGAGCAGCGGGCGGCCGTGACCCACGGCACCGGGCCGCTGCTCATCCTGGCCGGCGCCGGCTCGGGGAAGACGCGGGTGCTCACGCACCGGATCGCATTCCTCATCCGCGATCTCGGGGTGCCGCCGCGGGCGATCCTCGCCGTGACCTTCACCAACAAGGCCTCGAAGGAAATGAAGGGGCGTCTCGCCCGGCTCGTCGGAGAGCCGGCGCTGGCCGATCTCTGGGTCGGGACGTTCCATGCCTTCTGTGCTCGGCTCCTGCGCCGTGAGGGACCGAACGTGGGGCTCGATCGCGGCTTCGCGATCTACGACGAGGGCGACCAGCGGGCGCTCCTTCGCCAGGCGATGGCCGACGGCGGGTTCAGCGAGAAGCTGTTCAGCCCCGGCGCGATCGGGAACGCCATCTCCGGGGCCAAGAACGAGCTGCGCGGCCCCGCGGATCTCGCGAACGGGGCGACGGGCCAGCTCGACCGCGTCGCAGCGCTCGTCTGGCCGCGCTACGAGGCGCTCCTGCGCGAGAACAACGCCGTCGACTTTGACGACCTGCTCGTGCTCCCGAACCGTCTGTTCGAGACCAGCGATCGGGCGATCGAAGTATGGCAAGACCGCTTCGATCAGATCCTGGTCGACGAGTACCAGGACACCAATCGTGCCCAATACGTGCTCCTCCGCTATCTCGCCGGCTTCAAACAGAACCTGTGCGTGGTCGGTGACGACGATCAATCCGTCTTCTCCTGGCGGGGCGCCGATGTCCGGAACATCCTCGACTTCGAGCGGGACTATCCGAATGCGACGGTCGTGAAGCTCGAGCAGAACTACCGAAGCACCCAGCGGATCCTCGACGCGGCGCATTCGGTCGTGCGGCATAACGCCGCGCGCAAGGAGAAAACGCTCTGGACGAAGACGCACGGCGGGAGTGCGGTCGTCGTCATCGAGGCCTATGACCAGCACCACGAGGCCGAGCTCATCGCCCGCGAGATCGAGAAGCTTCGGCGCGAGGGTGCGGTGAGCGGGGCGAAGGACGTCGCCGTGCTGTACCGCACGAACGCGCAGTCCCGGGCGATCGAGGATGTCTTCCGTGGCTTCGGGCTCGCTTACCAGGTCGTCGGCGGGGTGTCCTTCTACAGCCGACGCGAGGTCAAGGACGTCCTCGCGTACCTGCGCATCCTGCGCAATCCGGTCGACGGCGTCGCGCTCGGGCGGATCCTGAACGTCCCGCCGCGCGGCATCGGACCCAAAGGGCAGAGCGAGCTGCTGGCGTTCGCCCGCGAGCGGGGCCTCGCCCCGGTCGACGCACTGGTCCAGGCCGAGCAGGGCAGCGTGATCCCCAAGCGCCAAGCGGCGGCGATGGCCGCGTTCGGCCGGACGATCGCGCGGATCCGCGACGAGCTCGACCTTCGCGACCTTCCCGAGATCGTCGATGAGGTCATCGCTGGGACCGGGTATGGCGCCTATCTGAAGGATGGGACCGACGAGGGCGAGGAGCGGCTCGCGAATGTGCTCGAGATACGGAGCCTCGCCCAGGAGTTCATCGGCCTGCCCCGTGACGAGCAGCTCGCGTCGTTCCTCGAGGAGGTCGCCCTGGTCGCGGACGTCGACGAGCTGGCCGAAGCCAAGCCGGCCGCCACGCTCATCACCCTTCACGCGGTCAAGGGCCTCGAGTTCCCGGTCGTGTTCCTCACCGGCATGGAGGAGTCGGTGTTCCCGCACAAGCGCTCGCTCGACGACGAGGCGCAGCTGGAGGAGGAGCGACGTCTGTGCTACGTCGGGATCACCCGCGCGATGCAGCGCTGCTATCTCACCTATGCGAAGCGGCGGATGCTGTTCGGCCGGACGAATGAGAATCCACCCTCCCGGTTCCTGCTCGAGCTCCCGAAGGACGGCGTGGAGATCCGGGGAAAGATCGAGACCGCCGAGCGGGATGTTTGGGAGGATCTCGATTGGGAGCGCGGGCGCGCGCGCTACGAGGAGCGGCGCACCGAGCGCCGGGCGGGGGTCTTTGCCGGCTTGCCGTCGGATTGGGGCGGACGCGAGCCCACGATCGCCCAGGTGAACCGTGCCGCGCGTGTCGCGGCGACCGGCCAGACGCGCTTCCGGGCCGGCGACAAGGTGCGCCACGCCACCTTCGGCGAGGGGATCGTGGTGACGAGCAACCCGCGCCTCGATGATGAAGAGGTGACCGTCGCCTTCCCGAGCAAGGGCGTCAAGAAGCTCATGGCGAGCTTCGCCGGCCTGGACCGGCTCTAGTGTCGGCCTCCGATCCGCAGGCGCGCGTCGCGGCACTCCGCGCGCTGATCGACACGGCCAACCACGCGTACTACATCCTCGATCAGCCGACGCTCGATGACGCGGGGTACGACGCGCTCCTCCGCGAGCTCCAGGGGCTTGAAGCGGCGCATCCTGAGCTCATCACCGCGGAGTCGCCGACCCAACGCGTGGGCACCGCACCGTCGTCGCGATTCGCGGCGGTCGTTCACGGCGCGCCAATGCTGTCATTGGGGAACGCGTTCGACGAAGCGGAGCTTCGGGCGTTCGATCAGCGGGTGCGCAAGGCACTGGGGCGGGACGACGTGGGGTATGTCTGCGAATTGAAGATCGACGGGCTCGCGATCGACCTGACCTATCAAGACGGTCGTTTCGTCCGGGGCGCCACTCGGGGCGACGGAACGACCGGCGAAGAGGTCACCGCAAATTTACGGACGATCAAGTCGGTCCCGCTCACCTTGCGAGAGCGCGTGCCGGGCCGGATCCACGTTCGGGGGGAGGTGTACCTGCCGCAGACGGCCTTCGCGGCGACGAACGCGGAGCGGATCGCACGCGACGAGCCGCCGTTCGCCAATCCCCGGAACGCCGCGGCGGGCGCGGTCCGGCAGCTCGATCCGGCCCAGACCGCCAAGCGCAACCTGGCGCTGTGGGCCTACAGCGCGGCCGGGCTCGAGGTGGCCTCGCAGCACGCGCTCCTCACCAGGCTCCGCGACCTCGGGGTGCGGACCAATCCGCACGCCGCGGAGGCCGCGGACATCGAGGCGGTGGTCGCCTTTGTCACGGAGTGGGGGACCAGGCGGCACGATCTCGACTACGGGACCGACGGGGTCGTGGTGAAGGTCGACCTGGTCGCGGACCAGGAGCGGCTCGGCTTCGTCGCCCGGAGCCCGCGCTGGGCGATCGCTTACAAGTTCCCAGCCGAGCAGGCGACCACGACGGTGGAAGAGATCAAGGTCTCCGTCGGCCGCACCGGGACGCTCACGCCGGTCGCCTGGCTCGCGCCGGTGCTCGTCGGCGGGACGACCGTTCGTCGGGCGACGCTGCACAACCTCGACGAGGTCCGGCGGCTGGACGTGCGGGTCGGCGACCCGGTGATCATCCAGCGGGCCGGGGACGTCATTCCCGAGGTCGTCCGGATCGAGCCACCCGTCGTCGCGAAGGGCAGACGCCGCCCACGGCGGGGGCCCGAGTTCGAGATGCCGGAACGGTGCCCGGTCTGCGATGGTCCGGTCGAACATCCCGAAGGCGAGGTCGCCTACCGCTGCGCGAATCCAACGTGTCCGGCGAAGACCGGGCAGCGCATCGGGCACTTCGTCTCCCGCGGCGCCTTCGACATCGAAGGCGCCGGCTCGGCACTGATCGAGCAGCTGCAGGTGCGGGGCCTCGTGACCGTGCCGGCCGATCTCTTCTTTCTCGCGAAGGACGATCTCCTTGGACTCGATCGCTTCGCCGAGAAGAGCGCCTCGAACATCCTCGAGCGGATCAGCGCGGCAAAGACGCGGCCGCTCGGCCGGATCATCTATGCCCTCGGCATCCGGCACGTCGGCGAGACGACCGCGGACGACCTCGCGCAGTGGCTTGGCCATCGTCTCACCGGTCAGCCGAGCTTCGCCGCGGTGCTGGCAATCCTTCGATCCGCGACCGTCGAGGAGCTCCAGGCGATCCCGGGGATCGGCGCGAAGGTCGCCGCCGGCATCGCAGAGTTCTTTCACCGGCCCGAGGAGCAGCGCTCCATGGAGCGGCTCGCCGAAGCCGGCATCCAGGCCACGCTTCCTGCGGCGCGGCCCGCGGCAGCGGGGGGACCGTTCGTGGACAAGACCGTCGTGTTCACCGGCACGCTGGAGCGGCGGACCCGCGAGCAGGCGGAAGAGCTGGTGCGTGCGCTTGGCGCGAAGACGAGCGGCGCGGTGAGCGCGAAGACCGATCTCGTCGTCGCCGGGACGGGCGCCGGGACCAAGCGCGCGAAAGCGGAACAGCTGGGTGTCAAAGTGGTGGATGAAGAGACCTTCGACGATATGCTGGCCGCAGGGAGCCGTTAGCCCCTACGCGGGTGAGGACGAGATAGGTGTATCAGCCACAGACGCGACCGGGTCCGGTGATGCCGGTGACGCCGTCGTCGGCGCCCGAGATCCCGCTCCCGCCTGAGCCGCAGTCGGTCGAGCAGACCGGCCTGACGATCGGGTTCCTTGCCGACCTCGCCCTCAAGACCCTGTATCTGCGGGGCCAGATGACGATGTCCGAGCTCGCGACCGCGCTCGGCCTGCCGATCGCGAACGTGACCGACAAGGTCATGGACTTCCTCAAGACCGAGCGGCTCGTCGAGATCCGGGGCGGCACCGGACTCTCGTCCGCGGGGTACCAATTCGTCATCGTCGACCGCGGCTCGGAGAAAGCGCAGGAGGCGCTCAACCGCAGCCAATACGTCGGGAAGGCACCGGTTCCCCTCGCGACCTACATCGCCGCGGTCCAGCGGCAGACGGTGAGCAATATCACCGTCTCGCAGGAAGAGCTCGCCCGCGCGTTCGCGCACATGGTCATCCCGCGTGAGACGCTTGGCCAGCTCGGCCCGGCGATCAACTCGGGGCGGTCGATCTTCCTCTTCGGCCCACCGGGCAACGGCAAGACGACGATCGCCGAAGTCCTCGTTTCGCTGCTCCGCGGCGAGGTCGTGCTTCCGTACGCGGTCGAGGTGGACCAGCAGGTCATCAAGGTGTACGACCAGGTCTATCACCGCGCCGCGCTCGATCCGGTCGTCGCAGACCGCCTCCGATTCGATCATCGCTGGGTCGTCTCGAAGCGGCCGATCGTCATGACCGGCGGCGAGCTGACCCTCGAGACCCTCGACCTCATCTACGACGAGACCTCCAAGTTCTACGAGGCACCGTTCCAGATGAAGGCGAACGGCGGGATCTTCATGGTCGACGACTTCGGCCGGCAGCGGGTATCGCCGAAGGACCTGCTGAACCGTTGGATCGTCCCGCTCGAGAAGCGGGTCGACTACCTCACCCTCCACACCGGGAAAAAGATCGAGATCCCGTTCGACATGCTCATCGTCTTTTCGACGAACCTCGATCCGGCCGACCTTGTCGACGAGGCCTTCCTCCGTCGCATCCGCTACAAGATCGGGATCGAAGCGCCGACCGTCGCGCAATACGAGGAGATCTTCAAGCGGATGTGCGCCCGCAAGGAGATCGAGTATCGGGCCGAAGCGCTCTCGCAGATCCTCGCGCACTATCGGCGCAAGAATCTCGGTCTGCGGTCGTGCCATCCGCGCGACATCCTCGAGCAGCTGCATGACACTGCCCGGTTCCTCGGCCGGCCGGCGGAGCTCACGCCGGACCTCATCGACATGGCCTGCGATTCGTACTTCGTCTCGCTCGATCCCTCGGGCTCGCCGCAGGGGGCCTGAGCCCCACACCGCCCAGTAACGCCCTAGCTCATTTGCTGTAGGCGCGATCCCTCGGCCGGTGGATGTGCGCGATCCGGACGGGGGCCACACTGATCTGGCGATGACACCCTGGACCCGGCGACGGATCCTCTGGACCACGGCCTGTGTGGCGGTGATCGCGCTCATCGGCTGGCTCGACATCGTCAGCCCGATCGAGTATTCGTTCGAGGCGTTCTACGTCGTTGTGGTCGTGTTCGCCGCCCTTCGCGGCCGGCGTGCCGCGGGGGTCATCGTCGGGACCGCCGCCGCGGTCGCGTGGGTCATCGACACCTGGACCGAGGATCCGCTCACGCCACCATCATTGATCTGGAACCTGGCGACCCGCACGCTCGTGTTCGTGGGCCTGGCCACGCTCATCGATCTGTATCAGAAACGCGGCACGCGGCTGGTCACGATCGACCGCCACCGCGAGGACTCCCTTTCGCTTGTCGCACATAAGCTGCGCCAGACGGCTGAGCGCATCGGCGCGGTGACTGGCGCGATCGGCGCCCGGCAGACCGACGGAGTCGTCACCGAGGCGCGGATCGCGCTCGATCGCCAGGTCCGGGAGCTGCGCCGGATGGCCGAGGACGTCCTCGATGTGAATCAGCTCGAGGCGAGGCGGTTCCACCTGTCGCTCGATCTCATCGACCTGGGCGACCTGGTCACCGACGTGGCCCGCGATCTGGGGCGTGGCCAAGTGCAGCTCGTTCTCCAGTCCGAGCCGGTCATCGTCGAGGCCGACCCCGACCGCCTCCGGGTCATGGTCGAGCACATCGTCCGCAACGCCGTGCAGTACTCGCCGGCCGGCGCGCCGATCCTGGTGACCGTGTCCGGCGGCGCGAGCGAGGCACGGATCGTGGTCAAGGACCAGGGTGTCGGTCTGGCCGCGGGTGACCTCACGGTCCTATTCGAAAAGTACGGGCAATCAAAGAACGTGAAGTCCCAGGGGCTCCAGGGCGTCGGGCTCGGCCTCTACGTGACCCGCCTGCTCGCCGAAGCGCACGGCGGGCGTGTCACCGCGAACAGCACCGGGCCGGGCCTTGGAGCGACGTTCCAGATCTCGCTTCCCCTGCGTCAGCCGCGGAGCGCCCGTCCTGCCACCGGATCCGCCTCGTCGGGCTTCGCCTAGCTCCGCGGGCGCAACGCCTGTCGGACCTGCCCCGAGTCGGCGCCCGGCGCGATGAACAGCATGAATATGATCCCGTAGAATGGCAGGTGACCGAGGAATTCGGACCAGCCGAAGATCGGCAGGCTCGCCGTGAAGATGAGCGCCCCGATCGCCGTAACGGGGCGAGTGAGCTGCCCGGACACGATGACGCAGCCGATGAGGAATTCGGTCACTCCGGCGACGTAGGCGAACTGCGGGTCGGGCAGGCCGAACGTACGCCCGACGTTCAGGAACGGCATCCGGTCCAACAACGATTGCGCCAGACCGGGGTTCAGCAGCTTCTCGGTAAGCGCGCCGTATGCGATCCCGAAACCGAGTGCGACCCGGAGCAGGGTGAGCGCGGCGGTCGGCGCCTGAGCAGCTTCGGTCGGTGGCTTCACGCGGCGAAGCCGGTCGAGCGATATCGGGCCGCGGCCGACGATGAACAGGAAGGCCGCGATCCCGAGGATGTGGACGTTCTCGAGCATGCTCTCGAAGGTGAACGGCAGCATCGCGACGATGCCCAGGAGC
>JAYVCA010000051.1:0-7921 GCA_043750135.1 Chloroflexota bacterium
GATTCCAGCTGGAACAGTCCGGTGGTCTCGCCGGAGGACAGGAGCGCGAAGGTCTTCGCGTCGTCGAGCGGGATGGTCTCGCGATCGATGACGACCCCGCGCTGGTCCTTGATGAGCCGCAGGGCATGGTCGAGGATCGTGAGATTCGAGAGGCCCAGGAAGTCGAACTTCAGCAGGCCGATCTTCTCGAGGGCCTTGTCCTCGTACTGTGTCTGGAACCCGTCGGCCTTCCCCTTCGTCCGCTCGATCGGGACGAGTGCGGTAAGCGGCTCGCGGGTGATCACGACGCCGGCGGCGTGGGTGCCGGTCGAGCGGACCAGGCCCTCCACCTTCTGCGCGAGGTCCAGCAGCCGGGCGACCTCGGGCTCGCGGGCCATCTCCCGCAGCTCGGCTACGTCCTCGCGCGCTTCGGCAAGTCCGGGGGCGCCGGGTCCGGTGGGAACGACCTTCGCGACCCGGTCCGCCTCGCCGTAGCTCATCCCGAGCACCCGGGCGACGTCCCGGACCGCCGCGCGGCCGAGCATCGTGTTGAAGGTGACGATCTGGGCGACCCGGTCGTTCCCGTACTTTTGGGTCACGTAGCTGATGACCTCGTCTCGACGATCGTCCATGAAGTCGACGTCGATGTCCGGCTGGGTGTAGCGGTACAGATTCAGGAAGCGGTCGAAGATGAGCCCGTAGCGGATCGGGTCGATGTCGGTGAGCCCGATCGCGTAGTTCACCAGGGAGCCACCGGCCGACCCGCGGACGGCGGTCAGGATGCCGCGCTCATGCGCGAACGCGATGAAGTCCTGCACGATGAGGATGTACGCGGCGTAGCCCATCGTTTTGATGACGGTGAGCTCGTGCTCCATCCGCTCCCGCAGCTCGGCGGTCATCACCCCGTACTTCGCGACGACGCCGGTCTCCGCGAGCGCACGTAGCTGCGCGTCCGGCGTGCGCCCGCCGGGGACCTCGAAATGCGGCAGCCGGAGCTCGCCCAGCGGGAGCTGGAGGTCGACCAGGTCGGCGATCCGCACGGTGTTCGCCCGCGCCTCCGCATCGTCGGGAAACAGCGCCGCCATCTCCGCCGCGCTTTTCAGATACAGCTCGGGGTGATCGATCATCTTCAGTCGATCGGTCTGATCCACCGTCTTTCCGCTCTGGATGCAGACCATGATGTCCTGAGCCTCGGCGTCCTCGGCGTGGACGTAGTGGATGTCGTTCGTGACGACCATCGGAACGCCGGTCCGGCGGCTCACTTCCCGCACGCCCTCGTTCACCATCGCTTGCTCGGAGATGCCGTGGCTCATGAGCTCGAGGTAGTAGTTGCCCTCCCCGAAGATCGCGACGTGCTCGCGCGCCACCGCGCACGCGGCGTCGATCCCCTGGTCCTGGATCGCCCGGGCGACCTCCCCCTGGAGGCAGGCGGACAGCGCGATGAGGCCTGCGGAGCGCTGCCGAAGGACCTCCTTGTCCATCCGGGGCCGGTAATAGTGCCCCTCGAGATGGGCGGTCGCGACCAGTGACACGAGGTTCTGATACCCGGTGAAATCCTTGGCCAGCAAGATCAGATGGAACGGCTTTCCGTGGCCCTCGATCTTCGGATCACGGTCGTGCCGGCTGCCCCGCGCGATGTACGTCTCGACCCCGATGATCGGCTTGATCCCGGCAGCCGTAGCCGCGGTGTAGAAGTCGATCGCCCCGTAGAGCGCGCCGTGATCGGTGATCGCGAGCGCCGGCATCCCCAGCTCCTTCGCGCGCGCGATGAGGTCGCGCAGACGCGACAGCCCATCGAGCAGGCTGTATTCACTGTGGGTGTGGAGATGGACGAATTGGTCCGCGGCGAGGGTCCTTTCCGGAAGCGCCTGGACCAAAGTCTATCCGCCGCCCCCGAACACCACGGATCGCACGCGCAGGCGAGCGGGCGCCCTAGCGGACGGTCCGGGTGACGTTCAGGACGACCGCGCGGTGGTCCGAGGCGGTCGAGTCCACGACATGGGCCTGGGCCGTCTGCACGCCGACCCCGAAGAGGTAATCGATGCGCTCGCGCGGTGCATCGGACGGGAAGGTGAAGGCCCTTCCGCCGGCCGCAGCGGCAAGATCGCCGAAGCCCGCCGCATCGATGAGCGCGAGCTCGGGCGCCTCGGGGAGGGCGTTGCAGTCACAGGCGATGATCGCGGGCTGACGGCCGTTCCACTCGCGCAGCAGCGTCCGGACCTGCTCCAGGCGGACGGCCGAGGCGTCGGCATGCTCGTCGAGATGCGTGGCGATGACGAGCACTCCCGCGACGTCCACGAAGATCGCGCCACGCGGCTGGTATCGCGCGCCGGGCTCCTTGGCGAAGGCCACCCGACGGACCTCGGTCATCGGGTAGCGCGACAGCACGGCGTTCCCGTATAGGTCGCCGATGTTCGACCCGAACACGTAGCTCATGCCGAGTCGCGCCGCGAGGACCCCGGCCACGTCGTGTTGACCGTCGATGAGCCAGCCGCGGACGACCTCCTGCAGCACGATGACATCGGGTGCCTCCCGCGCGATGGTCTCGACCAGCGCGTCGAGAGACGGCACATTGCCGGCGTTGTAGCCCTGATGGACGTTGTAGGTCATGACCCGGAAGGTGGCCGGGGGCTCGACCGACGCCGCCGCGGGAAGCGTGATGACCGCCGTCAAGGGGACGAGGATCGCCACGGCGGTGACCACGATCGCCGCACCGAGCCCCCAGCGCGGACCCGCGACCGGTGGCGCCGCCAGCACCGCGAAAGCGACGAACGCCGTTGCGGCCCAGGCCACCGGCAGGTACGCATAGAACGCGTAGAAGCCGAACGCCGCGCCCACGAACAGCAGCCACCCCAGGCCAAGCGAGACCACGATGAGAGCCGGTCCCCGGGCTTCCGCCGGCGGCGCGGTGATCAACGCCGAGGACGCGACGAGGATCCCGGCGGCGAAGAGCGCGCCCCCGGCAAGCGAGAGCACCGGAACGTGAGCCCACAGGAGCAGCGCGCCCAGACCGATCGCGGCCGCGGCGACGGGGCGGCGCGGGAGGTCGCGGGTCAGCAGGAACGCCCCGAAGCCGGCGCCGATCCCAACGAGCAGCGCGCCGAGCTGGGTGCTATGGGCGGCCTCCGGCCCCAGGCCAAGACCGCCGGCCGCGGCGATCTGAGCCGCGTTCCCACCCCCGGTCTCGGACACGAACAGCAAGGGGGCGAGGGCGATGAGGCCAAGCGCGCCGCGCGGCCCGGGTGAGCTCCAGGTGAGATCGCCGGAGGCGTGAGCGATCCCTGCGGCCAGGAAGAGCAAAACCGCGACGAGCGTGAGCGGAAGGGTGATCGGAACCGGTCCGTCGACGAACGACACGGTCCCGAACGCCGAACGAAGGGCCGCGTCGACGACGAGCGCTGCCGGGACCGCCACCACAAAGGGCGATGACCGGGACGGGGATCGCGCCGCGTGCGTCAGCGCGAGCCACCAGGTCCCGGCCGCGATCGCGGCAGCGGAGAGCACCAGGTCGAGCCATTCGTTCCGCGCGGCCGCACCCAGGAGCGTCGTGCCGGCCAGGAGCGCGCCGGATCCGGCGATGGCCCGGCGCGGACCGAGTCGCGCCGCGACCACGATCGCCGCGAAGGACGTGGCAAAGACGGCGAACGCGATCGCTCCCAGCGCGGTGTTGGGGAGCGCCCCAAAGAAGGATTGGTACAGCGTCGCGGTGAAGGTGCGGACCGCCGCAATGAGGAACACCAGACCGATGACCCCGAACGCGATCCCCCCAAGCACCGGGCGGAGTCTACGGTCTCGCCCGCCTACGCGACCGACCTTCCGGCCTGCGCGCGGACGCGCTCGTCGTCAGCGACGACCTGGCCGGCGGCGCCGCCGATCGACGCGGCGCGCCACGCGCCAGTCAGCTCGCGTGCGGCGTCGGCGACGAAGGCCTGCAGCCGCTCGATCGCCGCGGCATCGGGAGCCTCGAAGGCCGGACCGGCGACGATCGCGCCGACGACGCTGCCACTGACCGCGATCGGGATGATCGTCGAGTGGTGGCCGCCGACGAGCCGCTCGAGGACAAGCGCGTCCGACCACTCGTACGCTAAGGGCAAGAGTTCATGCACCGTCGGTGCTGCTACGACTCGGGCCTCGCGGCAGGCGCGAGCGATCGCGTTAGAGCGATCGTCAAGGCTCACGGCGAAGCGTCCGGCCGAGATACCGAGCGCGGTGTCCAGCTCGGCCGCGGCCGCCGACCCGCTGCTGCGCTCGCCGCGGAGCATCCCTGCCGCCACATCCAGACCGACAATGAACGCAGTGGGCGAGCCGGCCGAGGCGAACCGATCGAGAAGCCTGGTGAGGATCTCAGCACTCGAGGACAGCCCGGCCGGGGGCGGGGCAGCGGAGGCGGCCGGTGCGGCCGAATCGGCCGGCGCAGCGGCGGAAGCGGCGACCGGATCGGTGCCGGCCGAGTGCGGGCGCGGCAGCGTGAATTCAGGCTCGGCCGGGGGCTGGAACCGGCCGCCGGCCCGCGCCGCGGCAAAGGCGACCCGGGTCGCGTCGACGATCGCCGCGATGAGGGCAAGCTCGGCCGGGGCGAACTCACCCTCTCGGAACGTCTGGACCGTGACCACGCCGATCGGGACCCCGCCGTCGTGGAGCGGCACCTGGACCACCGCCACCCGACGCTGCTCCGCGCCGAGGGCGACCCACCGCTCGAAGGCGTGCCAGCGTTGCCCGCCGCGGATCGCATCGCACCGCGCCCCATCATCCACCGGCTGTCGGCCGAGCTCGCTCGAGGCCGCGTCGATCGCAACGACCTTATAGCGGTACGTGACCTCCGGTCGGTCAGCGTGGAACAGCGCGACCGCGAATGCCGATGCCGCGGTGACTGCGTTCATCGCGTCGCGCAGCACCCGGCCGATGGCGCGCGCATCCCCCGCGACCGCCACCGCGCGAGCGACCTCCTCGACGAGGGCCTCAGTGCGCCCAGGCGTGTCGGGGAGGCTCACCTGCTCTGCGGCGAGCGGCGGCGTCGCCGGATCTGGCGCGGCTGCCGGCGGCTCGAGGGCCGTGGTCCACCCAGGCGCGGCGACGGCGGGCTCGGTCGGGACGGCCCACTGCGGCACGGCGGGGGCGGGCTCGGACAGCTCGATCCGCGGCGGAGGCGAAGGCACTTCGAGATCGG
The DNA here is from genome assembly GCA_043750135.1 of Chloroflexota bacterium. GTDB lineage: Bacteria > Chloroflexota > Limnocylindria > P2-11E > P2-11E > UBA4735. Next base: position 5,147 of record JAYVCA010000051.1, read on the forward strand.
GGATGTGGATCTGCGGCTCTGGCGCGACATACATCGCCGGGCTGTCCATCGCGACGGCTGAGGCGATGAGCTCGCAGGAAAGGTCGATCGCCTCGCGCGTCTGCGGGCCAAGCTGCTCGCGAGTGATGAGCGTGCCAAGGAGCACGCCCACGGTCCGGCCGCCAAAGACCAGCCGTGAGATGAGCAGGCGCGGCGGTACCCCGACCCACTCGGCCTGAAACGGCACCGGCCAGTCGAGGGCGACGGCGCGATTCGCGGGAAGAGCGTCATCGGGGAGCTCGAGCGAAGTCAGCCGGCGATCGAACAGCCACGGGTTCCGTCCCACTTCGGCGGCGACCCCCTCTGGCCCTGCAGGCTGCCGTATGACGGCCGCGCCGATAAGGTACGGCACGCTGTTCAACAGGATGCGGATCGTCGCCTCGACCGGCGGCGTTACGGCAACGACCTTCAGCGGCTCCATGTAGCCAGTTGTAGGGGACCGGGGACCACCGGGTCTTCGCCGGAGCGAGGGATATCGGGGGAGAAGCGATCGGCTTCCCCGCCCGCGCGGCGTAGGATACGGAACCGCACGCATCCGATTCGCGCATCGTGGTGCGAATATTCCACATCATGGAACCTCGAACAGGGATCCAGCCGAATCGGACCACAGGGAGGATGGCGATGCCCCAGGGGATCGAGGCCCGCGGCCCGGCCGGCGACCGATTCGCCGAGATCCTGACCGACGAGGCGCTCGCGTTCGTCGCCGAGCTGGTGAGGGCGTTCGAACCGACCCGGCGGGCACTCCTGCGGGCGCGCACCGAACGACAGGCCGCGCTCGCTGCCGGGGGCCGGCTGGGCTTCCTTCCCCAGACCAAGGACGTGCGCGACGGCGACTGGCGGGTCGGGCCGGTGCCGGCGGATCTGCAAGTCCGGAAGGTCGAGATCACCGGGCCGACGGACCGGAAGATGGTCATCAACGCCCTCAATTCCGGCGCGTCCGTCTATATGGCGGACTTCGAAGACGCGACCACACCGACCTGGGAGAACCTCGTCAGCGGTCAGGTGAACCTCGCGGACGCGGTGCGGCGGAAGATCGAGCTCACCACGCCCGAAGGCAAGACCTACCGACTCGCGCCACACGTCGCCACGCTCATCGTCCGTCCTCGCGGCTGGCACCTCCTCGAGAAGCACCTCCACGTCGACGGGGAGCCGGTCGCCGGCGCGTTCATGGACTTCGGCCTCTATGCATTCCACAACGCGGCGCCGCTCGTCGCCAACGGAAGCGGACCGTACTTCTACCTTCCCAAGCTTGAGAGTCACCACGAGGCGCGCCTGTGGAACGATGTCTTCGTGCTCGCGCAGGAGCGTCTCGGGCTGCCGCGCGGCACGGTGAAGGCGACCGTGCTGGTGGAAACGTTCCCCGCGGCCTTCGAGATGGACGAGATCCTGTACGAACTGCGGGATCACTCCGCCGGCCTGAATGCCGGTCGGTGGGACTACATCTTCAGCGTCATCAAGAAGTTCAACCATCGCTCGGACTTCCTCTTGCCCGACCGAGCGCAGGTGACGATGACCGTCCCGTTCATGCGCTCATACAGCGAGCTCCTCGTCCGCACCTGTCATCGGCGCGGCGCGTTCGCCATCGGCGGGATGGCCGCGTTCATCCCGACGCGTCGCGACCCGAACGTGAACGAGGTCGCTCTGGCGAAGGTGCGCGAGGACAAGGTCCGCGAGGCCACCGCCGGCTTCGATGGCACCTGGGTCGCGCATCCGGACCTGGTCCCGACGGCGATGGCCGAGTTCGACCGCGTCCTCGGGGACCGCAAGAACCAGCTCGACCGCACGCGGGACGATGTGCAAGTCACCGCGGACGAGCTGGAGCGCGTCACGGTGCCAGGCGGCACGCTCACCGACGCGGGCGTGCGGAACAACGTGAGCGTCGCGATCCAATACCTCGAGTCGTGGCTGCGCGGCGTCGGCGCGGCCGCGATCTACAACCTCATGGAGGACGCCGCCACCGCGGAGATCTCGCGTTCACAGGTCTGGCAATGGGTCCGCCACGGCGCCCGGACGGTCGAAGGGACCGCGGTGACCGCGGATGCGATCCGCGCGATCGGTCGCGAGGAGGTCGCGGCGCTCGACGGACCGGGACGACGGTTCGGGGACGCGCTTGCGCTCTTCGAGCAGGTCGCACTCTCAGATAGGTTCGTCGAGTTCCTCACCCTGCCGGGATACGACCTACTGCCCTGAACGAGCGCTCCCGCGGTCTCGTCATGGTCGGTCTCACGGCGGTCGCCCTCGGCCTCACCTACACCGACCAGGCGCCGCTCGTGCCGCTCATCCAAGCTGAGCTCGGCGTCTCCGACGTCCAGGCCGGCCTGCTCCCAACGGCGCTGTTCCTGACCTCGATCGGCGTGATGGCCGCGGGCGGCCAGCTCATCGAGCGCATCGGCGCGCGCACGATGAACGGCCTCGGCGTGGCGCTCGCGCTCCTGGCCAACCTCGCGTTCGCGATCGCTCCGAGCTATCCCTGGCTGCTCGTCGCGAAAGGGATCGGCGGCATCGCGAGCGGTCTCGCGTTCGTTGGCGGCGTGCGTTATGTCGCGGGGCTCTATTCCGGAGGGCGCCCGCATTTCGGGCAGGGCCTGTACGGGGCGGGCTTCCCGCTCGGCAGCGCGCTGGGGCTCCAGCTGCTCCCGCCCCTGGCACTGGTGTTCGGCGGATGGCGCGGTGGCCTGGCCGCGTCAAGCATCATCCTCGTCGTCGCCACGGCGCTGTGGTGGCTCTGGGCGCCGA
>JAYVCA010000052.1:0-8026 GCA_043750135.1 Chloroflexota bacterium
CGCGGGCGGCGGCCGCATGTGGATGGAAGAGAAGATCGGCGAGCGCATCAACCACCGGCGCGTCGATCAGATCGTTGCCGCGGGTCAGGCCCAGGGCGCGCCGCCGGCCACGGTCGCGTCGGGGTGTCCGTTCTGTCTGATCATGCTGGACGAGGGCGTCGGCGCGAAGGGCATCGCCGAGCAGCTGAAGCCGGTCGATGTGCTGGAGCTCGTCGCCGCACGTCTCACCGCGGCCGACGCCACGGTCCCAGCTCGCGAAGGAGGATCACCCACCGCATGAAGATCGTCGCCTGCGTGAAACAGGTTCCCGACTCCACCACGAAGATCAAGGTCGCCGCGGATGCGCGGTCGATCGTGACCGAGGGCGTCACCTGGTCCATCTCGCCATATGACGAGTACGCCGTGGAGCTGGCCCTCGAGCACAAGGACGGCGATCCCGCGACGACGGTAAGCGCGGTGAGCGTCGGACCGGCCAGGGCCAAGGACGCCCTCCGCCAGGCGCTCGCGATGGGCTGTGACGACGCGACGCTCATCACCGGCGAGGGCGCGGAGCGCGCCTCGGCCGGCGACATCAGTGCCGCGCTCAAGGGCGCCATCGACCTGCTCAAGCCGGACCTGGTGGTGTGCGGGAAGCAGGCCTCCGACGACGACCAGGGCCTGGTCGGCCCGGCTCTTGCCGCGCTCCTCGGTTGGCCGCACGTCGCGCTGGTGACGAAGTTCGCCGCCGCCGCTGGCGGCATCGAGATCTGGACGGAGGTCGAGGGTGGTCACGAGGTCTGGAAAGCGATCGGCCCGGTCGTGCTCACGGTGCAGAAGAGCGCCAAGGAGCCGCGGTATCCCTCGCTCCCCGGGATCATGAAGGCGAAGAAGAAGGAGATCCCCGAGCATCCCTTCGTCGCCGTGGACGGCCCGCGCATCGAGATCCTCAAGCTCGAGCCGCCACCGCAACGCGGGGCCGGGAAGATCCTCAAGGACGGCGATCCGGCAGCCCTGGCGACCCAGCTCGTGACGCTGCTTCGCGACGAGGCCAAGGTCCTGTGAGCGGCCAGGCAGGTGGACTGCGGATCTGGGTCATCGCCGAGCGCGCGAGCGCCGGCGGGCTGCGGCGAGTGACGAGCGAGCTTGCGGCGAAGGCTGCGACGCTCGCGCAGGGCGGCCTGGTCACGGTCGTCGAGGTCACCGGCGAGCGCGTCTCGACCGTTGCCGCCGCCGCGGCCCTCGCCGAGCGGGCGGGCACCGCGGCGCCGGATCTCATCCTCGTCGGCGCGACGCCCACGGGGCGCGACGTTGGGGCGCGGCTCGCCGCAACGCTCAAGCAGGCCTACCTCTCTGAATGCACCGACGTCCGTCCGGCCGACGGGTCGGTCGAGGCCGACCGCGTGTTGTACGCGGGCAAGGTGCGCGCGACCGTCCGCACCGCGCTGCCCGCGGTCTGCAGTGTCCGACCGAACGCGTTCCCGCTCCCTGATGGCGCGGCCGAGCAATCCGTGACCGCGGTGGCGGCCGCCGCCGATGAGCGGCTCACCTTCGTGCGGTCCGAGGCGAGCGCAGCCAGCGGCACCCGCGTACCGCTGGCCGAGGCGCGCGTCGTCGTGGCCGGCGGCCGCGGCCTGCGCGGCCCCGAGAACTGGGTCGGGGTCGAGGAGCTCGCCGACTCGCTCGGCGCGGCCCTCGGCGCCTCCCGTGCGGTGACCGACGCCGGCTGGCGGCCGAATGAGGAACAGGTCGGACAGACCGGTCGCACGGTGAGCCCGGACCTCTACATCGCGCTCGGGATATCGGGCGCGATCCAGCATCTCGCGGGCATGACCTCGAGCAAGGTCATCGTCGCGGTGAACAAGGACCCCGACGCCGACATCTTCAAGGTCTGCGATTACGGTGTCGTCGCAGATCTCTTCACCTTCCTGCCCGCGTTCACCGCCGCGGTGAAGCAGGCGAAGGCCTAGCTCGGTGTTCCCGTTCGCCGGCGCCGACGAGCGCGATCTCGCGGCTGCGGTGGCCACCTATGCCGGCGGGCTCGAGGCCCGCATCCCGGCCGCCGAGGCGGCGGGATGCCTGCCCGACGACGTCATCGCCGATCTCGGACGCCTGGGGATCCTCGGGATGACGATCCCCGAGAGCGATGGCGGCCTGGGCGCGAGCGCCGTCGCGTTCGTGCTGGTCCTCGAAGAGCTCGCCGCGGCGTGGCCATCGCTCGCGGTCGGCGTCTCGGTGAACAGCGGCATCGTCGCCGGCTCCATCGTCCGTCTGGGGACCGTGGCGCAGCGCGCGGCCTGGCTCCCACAGCTGTGCGACGGCCGGGGGCTCGGCTCGTTCTGTCTCACCGAGCCGTCGTCGGGATCCGACGCGGCGGCGCTCCGCGCGACCGCGCGGCCGGATGGCGAGGGCTGGCGGATCAGCGGGCACAAGCTGTTCGTCACCAACGCGCGCTACGCGCCGTTCTTCATCGTGCTCGCGCGCGTCGGAGAAGCCGAGCCGCGACGCCCACACGCCGGTATCACCGCGTTCGTCATCCCGGCCGGGACCTCCGGCGTGGTGGTCGGCCCGGGCGAGCACAAGATGGGCCTCCAGGCCTCCGACACCAGCGCGGTGACCTTCGAGGACGTCCGCATCGGCGCCGACGCGCTGCTCGGGACGGTCGGGAAGGGATTCGGGGACGTCGCGATGGCCGGGCTCGATGCCGGACGCATCGGTATCGCCGCGCAGGCCGTCGGCCTGGCCCGCGGCGCGTTGGCCCGCGCGACCGCGTACGCGAACGAGCGCGAGCAGTTCGGCGTCCGGATCGGGTCTTTCGGAGCGGTGGGCGCGTCCCTCGCGCGGGCCCGCACCGAGATCGAGGCGGGACACCTCCTCGCGCTGCGCGCGGCGTGGCTGAAGGACCGCGGTGGGCCGTTCGGCCGCGAGGCCGCCGAGGCGAAGCTCTATGCCAGCGAGGCCGCCAACCGGGCGACGTACGCTGCGCTCCAGGTGTTCGGGGGATATGGCTTCATGCGGGACTACGCGATCGAGCGCTACGCGCGGGATGCCCGCGCGACGACGATCTACGAAGGCACGAGCGAGATCCAACGCCTGGTCATCGCGCGGTCGTTGGTGGCGGCATGAAGGCGACCCCGAGCGCGAAGCAGCGCTGGCAGGAGACCTATGCCGCCGCAACGGCGAAGCATCCCGAGCGCAAGTCCCGGTTCAGCACGCTTTCCGACGAGCCGATCGATCCGCTCTACACCGCGGATGACCTCGCTGGCTTCGATCCGGCGCGCGACCTCGGGCTGCCGGGGGAGTTCCCGTACACCCGCGGGGTCCAACGCACGATGTACCGCGGACGCCTCTGGACGATGCGACAGTTCGCCGGCTTCGGGTCGGCCGAGGACACCAACAAGCGGTTCCACTATCTCCTGGCGCACGGCGTCACTGGTCTCTCGACGGCGTTCGACATGCCGACGCTCATGGGCCGCGATGCCGATGATCCGATCTCGCGCGGCGAGGTCGGTCGCGAGGGCGTGGCGGTGAGCAGCATCGCCGACATGCGCATCCTCTTTGACCGGATCCCGATGGAACAGGTCACGACCTCGATGACGATCAACGGACCGGCCTCGATCGTGTGGGCGCTGTATCTCGCGGTCGCGGAGGAGCGGGGCATTCCGCTCACCGCGCTCGGGGGCACGATCCAGAACGACTGCCTGAAGGAGTACATCGCGCAGCGCGAGTGGATCGTGCCGGTGAAGCCCGCGATGGAGCTGGTCGTGGACAGCTTCCGATTCGGCGCGCGGGAGGTACCGCGCTGGAACACGGTCTCGATCTCCGGCTATCACATCCGCGAGGCTGGAGCCACGGCGCTCCAGGAGCTCGCGTTCACGCTCATCGACGGGCTCGAATACGTGAAGTGGGGGGTCGACGCGGGGCTCGACGTGAACGATTTCGCGCCGCACCTCTCCTTCTTCTTCGACGTCCACAACGATTTCTTCGAGGAGATCGCGAAGTTCCGTGCGGCGCGCCGCATCTGGGCCCGCGAAATGGAGCGTCGCTATCACCCGACGAACCCGAAGGCCCTCCTCATGCGGACGCACGCCCAGACCGCGGGCGTCTCGCTCACCGCGCAGCAGCCGTACAACAACGTCGTTCGGGTCGCCCTGCAGGCGCTCGCCGCGGTCCTTGGCGGCACGAACTCGCTTCACACGAACTCGCTCGACGAGACCTACGCGCTTCCGACCGAAGAGGCGGTGACGCTGGCGCTTCGGACCCAGCAGATCATCGCTCACGAGTCCGGGGTCGCCGAGACGATCGACCCGCTCGCCGGCTCCTACTACCTCGAGCACCTCACCGACCGGATGGAGCGCGGCTTCGAGCGCTACCGGGACGAGATCGAGGCGATGGGCGGGATGGTCGAGGCGGTCGAGCGCGGCTACCCGCAGCGCGAGATCATCGAGTCGTCCTTCCACTTCCAGCAACAGGTGGACGAGGGCGAGAAGGTCGTCGTCGGCATCAACAAATATCAGATGGACGCCGAGGCGACGAAGATCCCGACCCTCGCGATCGATCCCGACGTGGAAGCGCGACAGATCGCGCGCACCGCCGCGGTCCGCCGGTCCCGCGATGCCGGCCGGTGGCGCGAGGCGATGGACCGGCTGCGTGCTGCGGCGGCGGACCACGGCGAGCTCATGCCCGCGTTCCTCGAATGCGCGCGGAGCCAGGCGACCGTTGGCGAGCAGGTCCAGGTATTGAAGGACGTCCACGGCGAGTACCACGACCCGGGGTACTTCTAACGATGAATGAGGTGCTGACCGCAGCGGAGCTGCTCGCGAGGACGGACGACGCCTGGAAACGTTTCCGTGAGGCGGTGCGCCACGTCGGCCGCGCGAAGATGAACGAGCCGACCGGCGCGGGCTGGACGTATCACGACCTGGTGGCTCACGTCGCCGGCTGGCACGACCTCACCGCCAGGCGCCTGCGCGTGCTCCGGACGACCGGGGCGTTCCCCGGACCGGGCGATGAGACCGCCGTGGGCATCCCGGCGTTCTCGGGCGCTGACGACTTCAACGCACGGCTGGTGTCCAGCCATCGGCTCGTCGGTGCGGAGGCGCTCATCGATGAGCTCGACACCACATTCCGCGCGGTGCGGCAGGAGGTGGTCCTGCTCACCGACCAGCAGATCCACGCGAACGGCGACTGGGCGATCGAAATCGTCAGTGGCAACACCTTCGGCCACTACGAAGAGCATGCGAAGGAGCTTGGGATCGAATGAAACGACCGATCCGCGTCGTCGTCGCGAAAGCCGGGCTCGATGGCCACGACCGCGGGGCGAAGGTCGTCGCTCGCGCGCTTCGCGACGCCGGGATGGAGGTCATCTACACCGGCGTCCATCAGACTCCCGAGCAGGTCGTCGAGACCGCGCTCCAGGAGGACGCCGACGCGATCGGCCTGTCCCTCCTTTCCGGGGCCCACAACTACATCTTCCCGCGCATCGCCGAGCTGATGAAGGAGAAGGGAATGGACGACGTCCTGCTCTTCGGCGGCGGGATCATTCCGGAGGACGACATCGTCGCCCTGCGAGCGCACGGCGTCGAGCGGATCTTCCAGCCGGGAGCATCGCTCGACGACATCACGACGTATCTGCGCGAGGCTGTGGCGAAACGCCGCGGCCAGCCGGCGTAAACGAAGGAGAACGACCGTGGCGAAGAAGGACGACCGACCGATCGACGCGGGTCTGGTGGCACTTGCGGGCAAGGACGAGGCGACCGCGGTGGAGTGGTGGAAGCAGCGGTTTGCGCTCATCGCGGCGATCCCGCAGGAGCTCGCCCGAGTCGGCGCGATCACCCCGCAGCTCCGCGAGCTTTCGCGCCTCGATCCCGCGGAGCGCAGGCGCCTCACCAAGGCCCGGATGACGGCGCTCACCCAGATCCCGGCCGAACAGCGGGAACCGATCATGGCCGCGCGCAAGGCCGCCTTCGGCGTGGATCGTGCGCTCCTCGACAGCGACGAGGCGATCATCCAGGACCTGCTGTCCTCGGTCCCCGGCGCCGACGCGGTGTACGACACCAAGCGCTAGTGGAGCTGCGGTACCGCGCCGACCAGCTGCTGGTCCGCGACACGATCCGCGCCTTCGTGCGCGAGCGGATCACGCCCAACGCCGACCGCTGGAGCGAGGCCGGGGTCGTGCCGCTCGATCTCGTTCCCGAGCTTGCGCGGCTCGGGCTCACCGGCCTGACCGTGCCGGCGGAGCAGGACGGCGCCGGGCTCGACGCCCTCACCACGGCGCTCGTCGCCGAGGAGCTGGGCGCGGGCGACGGATCGGTCGCGCTGACGCTGGCCGCGCATAACTCGCTCTGCATCGGCCATCTCCTTACCGCCGCGTCCGCGGAACAGCGCGCGCGCTGGCTTCCGCCGCTCGCCCGCGGCGAGCATCTGGGCGCGTGGGCGCTCACCGAGCCCGGTTCGGGGTCGGACGCGGTGAATGCCGCGACGACCGCTCGTCCAGACGGCGACACCTGGATCCTGAATGGCAGCAAGCAATTCATCACGAATGGGAGCATCGCCGGCTTCACGGTGGTCATCGCGGCGACCGCGCCGCGCCGGCTCACCGCGTTCGGCGTTCCGCGTGGCACGCCCGGCCTGCGCGCCGGCCGTCCCGAGCGGAAGATGGGCCTCTGGGCCTCGGATACCGCACCGCTGCACTTGGAGGAATGCCGGGTCCCGGACGTCGACCGGATCGGCGAGGTCGGAGCGGCCTTCGGTGATGTCGCGAAAGTCCTCGACCGCGGCCGGATCGGCATCGGCGCGCTGGCGATCGGTCTTGGCCGCGCCGCGCTCGAGACCGCCGTTAGCTATGCGAAGGAGCGGAGGCAGTTCGGCCGGCCGCTCGCGGACTTCCAGATGACGAAATGGAAGCTGGCCCGCGCGCGCACCGAGCTCGACGCCGGCCGGCTGCTCATCCACCGCGCCGCGAGCCTCGCCGACCAGGGCCTCCCGTTCCGCCAGGCCGCCTCGATGGGAAAGCTCTACGCCACCGAGGCCGCGAGCCGGGCGGCGAACGCCGCGCTCCAGATCCTGGGCGGGTACGGCTACCTCCGCGACCATCCGGTCGAGCGGATCGTCCGCGACCTGCGGCTGATGGAGATCGGCGAGGGTACGAGCGAGATCCAACGCATCGTCATCGCGCGCGAGCTCATCGCCGCCTCTTGAGCGCCGCCGTCGATCTGCTGGCCCGCGCCGATCTGGGCGACAAGCGGAGCATCGCGCGGCTCCTGACGATCGTCGAGAACGACGAGCCCGGAGCGACCGAGATCCTTCGGGCCATCTATCCCCGCACCGGCCGCGCGCACATCGTCGGGGTCACCGGTCCGCCTGGCGGTGGGAAGAGCACGCTCGTCTCGCGGTTGGCCGGCGTGTACCGCGAGACGTACTCGCGGGTCGCGGTCGTCGCGGTCGACCCGTCGAGCCCGTTCAGCGGCGGCGCGATCCTTGGCGATCGCATCCGGATGCGCGAGCGATTTCTCGACGAGGGGCTGTTCATCCGCAGCATGGCGAGCCGCGGTCACGCCGGGGGGCTCTCGCGCGCGACGATGCGGGTCATCAACGTCCTCGACGCGCTCGGGGTCGAGGTCGTCATCGTCGAGACCGTTGGCGCGGGGCAGGAGGAGGTCGATGTCGTGCGCGTCGCCGATACGGTCTGCCTGGTCACCGTGCCCGGCCTCGGAGACGACATCCAGGCGATCAAGGCCGGGATCCTCGAGATCGCCGACGTCCTGGTGGTGAACAAGGCCGACCGACCGGGCGCCGACGAGGCCGCCCGCGACCTCGCGCAGATGCTCACCCTTGGCGCGCAGCGCCTCGCCTGGAAGCCACTCATCGTGCGCACCAGTGCCACCGAGAACACCGGGATCAACGAGCTGGTGAAGGCGATCGCCGGGCATGACACCTGGGCGCGGGAGAGCGGCGAGCACGAGCGCCGGCGCGCCGCTGCCGCCCGCGCCGAGGTCGAGTCGCTGCTCCAGCAGGCGCTCATCCGCCGCCTCGAGGACCGGATCGGGCC
>JAYVCA010000053.1:0-19175 GCA_043750135.1 Chloroflexota bacterium
GGCCTTCACCATGTGGCGCATGACGAGCGCCGACTCGCAGCCCTGGCAGGTGCGGTGGCCGGAGACGAAGAGCTCGTCGTAGGGAACGTCCTTGACGCCTTTGATCTGTGGGAGATCGAGCGGGGTCCTGCTGTCCACTGCCATCGTGTTCCCTCCTAGTTCCGGACGCCGATCCAGTGGCAGACGTCGCCACTGGTCAGGTCGCCATTCGCCGCGGCCATGGTCTTCTCGAACATCTCGTTCGCCATCGGCTGCTCGATCTCGCGGCCGCCGAGGGCGGCGATGAACCCGACCACCGTCGGGCGCTTCGGCTGCGAGTAAAGCGCCGAGCGAATCTCGTTGTAGAGGACCCCGCCGTAGAACGGCGAGCCGAAGCTGTAGTCACGGTCGATGACCCCGACCGCCTTGAACCGGGTGAGGCTCTTCACGATCCGTTCGGTCGGGAATGGTCGGAACCACTTCAGGCGGACGAGTCCGACCTTATGGCCCTCCTTCCGAAGCCGGCGGATCGCGACCTTCATCGGGAGCGAGAGCGTGCCCTGGCCGAGGAACACGACCTCCGCGTCGTCGGTCATGTACTCGTCGAGGAACGGATCGTCGCCGCCGCGGCCAAAGAGCGCCTTGAACTCCGCGTGCGCCTCCTCGATGACGGTGAGCGCCTGGCGCATCGCGTTGTCGTTCTGCCGCCGGATCTCCATGAGCCAGTCCTGGTCGACCTGCGGCGCGATGGTGATCGGATTGTCGGGATGGAGGAGCCGGTCGCCGAGGTCGTACTTCGGCAGGAACCTCGTCACCGCGGACTGGCTCGGGATCTTCACGATCTGCTGGGAGTGGGTGAGGAACGCTCCGTCGAGGCCGATGGCCGCCGGAAGCGAGACCCGCTTGTCTTCGGCGACCTTCCAGCAGGTGAGCGCGAAGTCGAGGGACTCCTGGGCCGTCTCGGCCCAACAGAGCAGCCAGCCAAGGTCGCGGACGGCGAGCGCGTCGTTGTGCTCGCAGCCGAAGGCACCCGGGTCGTCGAGGGCCCGGTTGCCGCAGATCGCGACGACCGGGAGGCGGAGGCCGGCGGTCACCGCGATCGCCTCGAAGGCGTAGAACCAGCCGACGCCGGACGATCCGACGAAGGTGCGGCAGCCGACGGCCGCGGCGTGCTTCACGATCTCGAACTGGCTGTGCTCACCGTCGGCGACGATGTACTCGACATCCATCTTGCCGTTCGCGATGAGCTTCGCCGCCGCCTGCATGACCCCGTCGTAGGGTCGGATCGGGTAGGCGGCCATGACGTCGACGTCGGCGAGGCGGATGGCCTCGGCGATCGCCTCGCAGCCGGTCGCGAGCTGCTCGGTCTCGATGTCCTCCGTCTTCTCGCGTACTTCGATCACCATTAGTCCTCACCTCCCGCGGTCGTCGGATTCGCGCCGGGTGCCGCATTGCCGGAGCCCGCGGCGGCGAGGCGCGCGCTCTTCGGATCGGCCGAGACGCCGCTCTTGTCCTCGAACCAGGCGTTGTAGGCGTCGTGATCGGTCTTCCAGAGCTGCCATTTGTCCTTGTTGTCGTCGAACCGGAGCTCGTCGACCATGACGATGCAGTCCTTCACCGGGCAGACCTCGGCGCAGATGCCGCAGCCGATGCAGGCCTCGTACACGACCTCGTAGTGGCCCTCCGCCGTCACCTCGAAGCACTCGTCGGGGCAGTCGAGCCAGCACATGGTGCACTTGATGCAGGTATCGAAGTTCACCACCGGCCGGAGGGTCCGCGCGCCGTACTTCTTGTAGTACGGGTTCCGTTCGCCGGGCTTGCGCGCATCGACGATGACGCCGGGTCGCATCGTCGTCCAGCCGGGCTTCTCGAACTGGAGCACCTCGTGCCCGGAGGTCCCTTCGCCGATCGCGACCTGGCGGAGCACGGTCTGCTCGTAGCCCTCGCGGGCCGAGGCGACCGTGGCATCGTCCTTGGTCTGCTCGTGGATGAGCGTGGTGACGTCGTCGATCCGGACCCAGTCCGGCGCGACCTTGGCGAGCGCGCCGAGGACGCGGTAGTCGGTGTGGTCGTCCTTGAACACCCAGAGGCCGGCGAACGAGGCGCTCCCCGGCACGATCCCCATGAGGTACGGCCGTGTCGCGGCGTCGGTCTGGGCGAGCACCGCAGCGGGGGTCTTGGTGCTCGTGACGAGCACCGCGCCGCCGGCGTGGACCGGCTTCCAGATCGGCTGCCGCCCGTACCAGGCCCAGGATTCGACACCCTTCACCAACGTGTCGTCCACCGCGACAACGATGTCGACGACGCTCGGCTCGTAGCGGGCCATCGAGACCTCGAGCTCCTGGTCGTTCACCGCGAGGATCGCGAAGTACTTCGCCGGCACCCCGTTCCGCTCCGGCGAGTCGCCGTAGCGTCCAAAGGCCGTGCCGGTGTGCCCGCGCTTGCGTGCGGCGAGGACGATCGACCGGCAGATGCGCTGTGCAAGGGTCTTCTGGAAGATCCCGCGATAGACGATCTCGATGGTTATCGAGGTGGGATCGGTCTTCACGACGTCAGTCATCCAACGAGCTCCCTTTCTCCACGCCCGGCGTGGTCCGCGTGCCGGCTTCGGCCTCGGCGAGCAGCCTCAGGATCCCTTCACCGACCTCCCGGATGTGCTCCGCGGCGACGGTGCGGGCCGTCTCCGGATCGTGCCCTTCGAGCGCCGCGAGGATCCGCTCGTGCGCATCGATGGACCGGTGCGCGCGGTGATTCGATTGCAGCCACTCCTCGCGTGAGCTCCGCAGCACGTCCCAGATGACTCCGAGCATCGTGACCAGCAGCTCGTTCCGGGCGGCCTGGCCGATCAGCTCGTGGAAACGGGCGTCCTCCTCGGCGTACGGCTCGCCGGAGCGGATCTTCGCCGCCTGCGCGTTCAGGATCACGCGCAGCTCGGCCAGCTCGGCCGCACCGATCCGCTCGGCGGCGCGCGCGGCGATCGCCGGCTCGATGAGCCCACGGACCTCGATGATGTCGGCGACCGAATGACCGGTCGACATGAGTGCCGAGAGGGGTCGGGCCAGATCGCCCGCGGTGGCCTGGCGGGCGAAGGTGCCGCCGCCGGCACGGGTCTCGACGATCCCGAGCAGCTCCAGCGACCGGAGCGCCTCCCGGACCGAGGCGCGCGAAACCTGGAATTGCTCGGCGAGCTGCCGCTCGGGCGGGAGCTGATCGCCCGGCTGGAGCTCGCCGCGCTCCAGGAGGCCCTGGATCTGGCTCACGATCCCCTGGTACAGCCGGTTGCGCCGGATCGGCTCGACGAGCGTCAGGGCCCTACCTCCCACAGATTGGTCAGGTGGTCTGACCAGAGGTGGCCTACGGTAAAACCGCGGCCCCCGGGCGTCAACCCGTCGAGTTGGCTCGGACGTGGTGGGCGATCGGCGCCTCGCCAAGGTGCGGGACATCGGCTGGGGTGGGCGATCGGTCGACGGAGCCCGGACCCCCGCGGGACGGTCGTCAGCCGGCGGGCTGCCCGGCCATGAGCAGGCCGAGGCGCTCCTCGGTCGCGTCGGCGGCGGCCACGGTCTCGACGATCCGGCCCTCGAACAGCACCGCGATCCGATCCGAGAGGGCCCGGATCTCGTCGAGCTCGCTCGAGACGAGCAGCACGGCGCAGCCGCGGGCGCGCTGCTCGAGCAGCCGCTCCCAGACGTACTCGGTGGAGCCGATGTCGAGGCCGCGGGTCGGCTGGCTCGCCACGATCAGCGCCGGCTCCTCGGACAGCTCGCGTCCAAGGACGACCTTCTGCTGGTTCCCGCCCGAGAGGTTGCCCACGATCGCGCGCGCGTTCGGTGGACGGATATCGAACTCGCGGGCGAGCCGCTCGCCTCCCGCGGTGATCGCCGCACCGTCAAGCACCCCGTGGCGGCTGAACGGCGCGTGGTCCTGCTTGCCGAGGATAAAGTTGTCGGCGACGGTGAAGGCGAGGACCAGGCCCTCGGCGCGCCGGTCCTCGGGAACGTAGGCGACCCCGCGCGCCCGCGTCCGCGCCGGGTCGTCGTGCGCGACATCCGCCCCGCTGATGCGGATCGCGCCGGCGGTCGGCTCGCGGAGCCCGAGGACGCACTCGGCCAGCTCGGACTGCCCATTCCCTCCGACGCCGGCGATCCCGAGGATCTCGCCCGCCCGGACGGCGAGATCGACACCCTGGAGCGCGGTGGCGCCGCGGTCGCTCGTGGCCGCGAGGCCGCTGATCTCGAGGACCGGCGGGCCCGCCGGGGTCGCGCCACGCGGCTGGAGCGGGCGGAGCTCGCGGCCGACCATGAGCCGTGCGATCTCTGGTGCACTCGTCTGCGCGGTGGTGAGCAGCCCGGCGTTCTTCCCGCCACGGAGCACGGTGATGCGGTCGGTGACCGCGAAGACCTCGCGCAGCTTGTGGGTGAGGAGGATGACCGTCTTCCCCTCGTCGCGCAGGGTCCGCACGATGCCGAACAGCTCATCGACCTCCTGCGGGGTGAGGACCGCGGTCGGCTCGTCGAATACGAGCAGATCGCTTCCGCGGTACAGCACCTTCAGGATCTCGACCCGCTGCTGGAGCCCGAGCGGGAGGTCCTCGATCCGCGCCCGCGGGTCGACGGCGATGCCGAAGCGCTCCTGCAGGGCGCGGACCCGAGCGACGAGCGCGCCGCGATCGAGGAACGGCCCGGACCGCTCATCACCCAAAACCACGTTCTCGGCGACGGTGAGCGGGGGGACGAGCATGAAGTGCTGATGGATCATCCCGATCCCGCGGGCGATCGCGTCCCGCGGCGAGCGCATCGCGGCATCCTGACCGCGGAGCCGGATCGTGCCGGCATCGGGGCGGTAGAGCCCGTACAGCACGTTCATGAGCGTCGATTTGCCCGCACCGTTCTCGCCGAGCAGGGCGTGGATCTCGCGCTCGGCGACGGCGAGGTCGACGTCCTGGAGCGCGACCAGATCGCCGAAGCGCTTGGTGATCCCGCGCATCTCCAGGAACGGCAGGAACGGCAGGGACGGTGCATCCGGACTCACGCCTGGCCCTCCGTCTCGTACGGGACGCCGTCGGCCGCCGGTGGCCGCGAGCGGCCGACGAACCCGGCGACGGCGAGGATGGTGAGGACGTAGGGGAGCGTCCCCAGGAGCTGGACCGGCACCGCGACGTCGCCGATCTTCGCGCCCTGAAGCGAGAACGAGAGGGCGTTCCCATAGCCGAAGACCAGGCTCGCGACCAGGGCGCCGATCGGCGACCACCTGCCGAAGATCATCGCGGCGAGCCCGATGAATCCGCGTCCTCCGGTCATCCCGTCGGTGAACGACTGCGCCACCGACAGCGAGAGGTAGGCGCCGCCGAGCGCGGCGAGCGCGCCGCTGGCCAGCACCGCGAGGTAGCGGACGCGGCGCACGTCGATGCCGACGGTCTCGGCGGCGCGCGGATGCTCGCCGACCGCCCGCAGCCGCAGCCCGAAGACCGTCCGGAACAGCCCGACGTGGAGCAGCCCGACGAGCAGGAGGGTGACCCATACGATCGCGCTCTGGCCGGCGAGGATCTGACCCAGGAACGGGACGCCGCCGAGCACGGCGATCCGGACCTCGGGGACCTCCGGGAGGCCGGCCGGCGTGCCGGTCCTGCCGTAGAGCTGGTAATCGAGGTAGCTGGTGAGGCCCAGGGCGAGGATGTTCAGGGCCATCCCGGACACGATCTGGTCGCTGCGCAGGGTGATCGCGGCAAAGGCGTGGAGTCCGGCGAGGGCCATGCCGGCCAGGAGCGCGACCGCGAGCGCGACGGCGATGTTCCCGGTGCGGTCGGCGGCGACGATCCCGGCGAACGCACCGACGAGCATCGATCCCTCGAGCGCGATGTTCGTGACCCCGCTCCGTTCGCTGACCACGCCGCCGAGCGCGGCAAGAGCGATCGGCGTGGCCAGGCGCAGCGTCGCCGCCAGGACGCCGGCGCCGATGAGCATCTCGAGGGTCATGCGATCGCCTCGACCGGCTTCCGCCGCCGACGCTGCCGGCCGAGGCCGCGCACCACCGCTTCGGCGGCGATCACGAAGAGCACGAACGCCTGGATGATCGAGACCAGGTGTGCCGAGATGCCGGCGTTCGCCTGCATGAGCGTCCCGCCGTGGGCGAAGGCGCCGAAGAGCAGCGCCGCGAGCACGATGCCGACCGGCGAGTTCTTCCCCAGGAGCGCGACGGCGATCGCGTCGAAGCCGTAGCCGGAGGAAAAGCCATCGTAGACGCGGTTGAACACGCCGCTCACCTGGATCATGCCGCCGAGCCCGGCGAAGCCGCCGGCGATCGCCATGACCAGGACCATGTGGCGCGCCGGGTCGATCCCGGCCTGGGCCGCCGCGCGCCCCCCGAGGCCGACCGCGCGGAGCCGGTAGCCGAGCGGCGTCTTCCAGAGCACGAACCAGAACACCACGACCGCCGCCGCGGCGAGGAACACCCCGGCGTGGAGCCGGGACAGCGGCACGATCTCGTTCGGAAGGATGATCGGAAGGCGCGCGCCCTCGCCGATCGGGGTCGATGCCGGCGTGCCGAAGGCGTTTTGCGCGGTCATCGGCCCGTTCTGGAGCAGCCAATGCATCACGAAGACGACGGTGTAGTTCAGCATGATCGTGGTGATGACCTCGTTCACCCCGCGGAGGGCCTTGAGCAGGCCGACGATCGCCCCATAGGCCGCGCCGCCGCCGATCCCGAAGAGCGTCACCAGCGGAAGCAGCATCGGCCCGGGGAGCGACGCGAACTGGGAGCCCGCCCACCCGGCGCACAGCGCGCCGACGAGGAGCTGGCCCTCGGCGCCGATGTTAAAGAGCCCGGTGCGGAATGCGATGGCGACGGAGAGTCCGGTCAAGGTGAGCGGGATCGCGGCGACGATCGTCTCGGTGATGTCGTAGGGCGTGCCGAACGCTCCCGCCAGCAGCGCGGCGTACGCGGCCAGCGGGTCCTTCCCGCTCAGTGCGACAAAGATCGCCGCCAGGAACAGGGCGATCGTGACCGAGAGGAGCGGGATGAGTGGCCCGGCGGCCCATTGGAAGGTGGGCTGGCGCACCGACGGGGCCGGGCGTGCGCCCGGCCCCGTCGGTGGTGCCTGCTGGGTCACGAGGCTACTTGGCGACCGTGTCCTTGGGGGTGATCTTGCCGGCAATGATGTCGGCGGCGGCCGCGTCGGCGGCCTTCTTCGCGCTGGCGGGGACGACCTTGTCCAGCGTCCCGTAGCCGACGCCGCCGTTCTTGAGGTCGTTGATCGTGTCACCGGCCTTGAAGGTGTTGAGGCGGATCTCCTTGATGACGTTGAAGACGGCCTTGTCCACCTTCTTCAGGGCGCTGGTGATCACCACGCCCGGGGCGACCGCCGCCTGGTCGGCGTCGACGCCGATGGCGTACTTGCCCTTCTCCTTCGCCGCGGCGATGTAGCCGAGGCCACTGCCGCCGGCGACCTGGAAGAAGATGTCACAACCCTTGCTGGCGTGGTCGAGGCCGACCTCCTTGCCCTTCTGCTGGTCGACGAAGTCCTGGCTGTAGCCGACGAGGATCTTGGTGGTCGGGCTGACGGTCTTCACCGCGTCCTGGTAGCCGGCGATGAAGTGGTCGACCGGCGGGATCGGCAGGCCGCCCATCGCGCAGACGACGTTGTTCGTCGCCGCACCGATCTTCTCCTTCTCCATCGTCGCGGCGATGACGCCGACGAGATAGCCGGCCTCCTGCTCCTTGAAGAACAGGTTGGCGACGTTCGGCAGATTCTCGGTCTTGCCGGCGTCGTTCTGGGGCGCACCGTCGACGATCGCGAACTTGATGTTCGGGAACTGCTTGGCGACCTTCCAGGTCGCGTTCTGCATGAGGAAGCCGACCGCGATAATGAGGTCGTACTTCTCCTGGGCGAACTTCGTCAGGTTCGGCACGTAGTCCGATTGCTGCTTGGACTCGATGACCTGGCTCTCGACGAGGAGCTGGGCCATGGCCTCCTTGCGGCCCTTGTCAGCGAGCGAGTTGAAGCTCTTGTCGTTCAGGCCGCCGACGTCGGTGACCAGACCGATCTTGGGCTTGTGGGTATCGGCTTTCGCCGAGCCGGCCGCGCTAGCGCTCGGGGTGGTGGTGCCCCCGCCGCTGCAGGCGGCGAAGATGGTCGACGCGAGAATGACGAATACGAGAATCCGCTTCACTTCGGTTGGTTCCCTCCCTACAGGCTCGCGCCGGTGGCGCGACGAGGCGAAGTGTACGGCCTTCACCCGAGCAGGGTTCGCCTACCGGATGGGGAGCGACCCGTGCGGAAAGGCGACCACGTAGACGATGAAGCCGGCGTAGAGAATGCCGAGCGAGGTGAGCTCGCGCCCGCTCAGCACATTGTCGGATCGCAGGTACACCTGCATCAGCAGGCCCGCAAGGATCGCGACCACCGCGGACGCGACGGCGAACTCATTCAGCACCCAGGGCGTGAACCAGAGCCCGACCGTCACCGGGATGCAGGATTGGAAGACCATTGCCCCGGAGATGTTCCCCATCGCCAGGGTGTCCTTCTTCTGCCGGACCCAGATCACGCTATTGAACTTTTCAGGCAGCTCGGTCGCGAGTGGGGCGATCACCAGGGCGAGGACGAGGGGCGGGAACCCGAACGACGCGGCAACGAATTCGATCTGTTTCACGAAGAGCTGGGCACCGACGATGATCGCGCCCAATGCGGCGAGCACCTGGATGACGATCATGCGGGTGCGTGGCGATATCGCGCGACGCTGGAAGTGCAGCGGGTTCAGCTCCTCGTGGGCCTCGCCCGCGGGCCGCGGATCGCGGGCGGTCTGCCGGACGTAGAGAACGTACGCGCCGACGAGCAGGATGCCGGCGAGGATCCGCAGGGGCTGCGGCTTGTCGAAGAAGGGGAGCCCGAGCGCGACGGCGACGACGTATATCCCGAGGAAGAAGCGCAGATCTCGGCGCACGACCACCTGGTTGACGTTCAGATGCGCATCGCGCTTTCCGCCGCGGGAAAAGAAGAGGACCGCGACCCCGGTGACGAACATGGCGGCCGTCGACAGCATGAAGGGCGCGCCGAGGATCGCCCCGATCCCGACCTCCTCTGAGGCCGTGGTGCCGACAAAGATGATCGCGATGATCGGGATCATCGTCTCGGGGAGCGCGGTGCCGATCGCGGCGAGGACGCTCCCGACCATGCCCTCGCTGAGGCCCAGGCGCTTGCCGTACCACTCGATGCCGTTGGTGAAGAACTCGGCGCCCGCGAGGATGACGACGAACGACACCGCCAGGAGGGCGAAAGCGACGATCAACTCCATTGCTCAAGCCTACCTAGATGATCGGATCGACGTTCGGGGCCCGACTCCGCTTCGGGGCGGCGAGGTGGACCGGTCCGGAGATATTGGCCCGGCGGTCGTGGCAGAATGGTGAGAATGGTCAAGGAGCTGACGCGGCCGGCGATCCCCCTGCGCCGCGGCGCCGCGCCGGACACCGCCTGGGCCTTCTTCAACGGCACGTTCATGCCGCTCGCGGACGCCAAGGTCGGCGTCCTGACCCACGCTCTGAACTACGGGACGGGCGTCTTCGAGGGCATCCGCGCCTATTGGAACGCCGACGAGGGGCAGCTGTACGCGCTCCACCTCCGCGAGCATTACGAGCGGCTGCTGCGGTCCTGCAAGGTCCTGAAGCTCGACGTTCCGCACACCGCGCCCGAGCTCGTCGAGATCACGCTCGACCTGCTCCGCCGCTGCGGCTACCGCGAAGACTGTTATCTCCGCCCGCTCGCCTTCAAGTCGAGCGAGCTCATCGGCGTACGGCTCCACGACCTCGAGACATCGTTCACCGTGTTCGCGGTCCCCTTCGGGACCTACATCGATATCGACCGCGGTATCAGCTGCGGAGTCTCGTCGTGGCGGCGGACCGACGACAACGCGATCCCCGCGCGCAGCAAGATCACTGGCTCGTACGTGAACGCGGCGCTCGCCAAGACCGAGGCGCAGGAGGCCGGATTCGATGAGGCCATCGTCCTGACTCAGGAGGGCCACGTCTCGGAGGGGAGCGCCGAGAATCTGTTCATGGTTCGTGACGGCGTGCTCATCACGCCACCGGGGACGGAGAACATCCTCGAGGGGATCGTCCGCGCGAGCCTGCTGCGGATCGCCGGCGACGAGGGTGTCCCGGTACAGATCCGGCCGATCGATCGGACCGAGCTCTACATCTGCGACGAGCTGTTCCTCTGCGGCACCGGCGCTCAGGTGTCGCCGGTCACCTCGGTGGACCACCGGTCGGTGGGCGCGGGGACGGTCGGACCGATCACCACCACGCTGAGCCGCATCTACTTCGACGCAGTGCATGGCAAAAGCGACCGCTACCGGAGCTGGGTCACCCCGGTCTATCCGCGCGGCTAGGCGCCCCCGGACCATCCGGACCCCCCGGACCCACCCCATGGATCCGGGCGGAACCCGAGATCAGCGCGCAAGGTCCGTCGCGAGGCCGCGGAAGTCGGTCCCGAGCACGACGACGATGTCGGCGCCGCCGCTCTCCCCGGCCGGCGCGTCCTGGACCGGGATCCCGCTGAGCTGACTGCCCAGCTGTTCGGCGGTGTAGCGTTTCGCCCCGTTCCGGACCAGGATCGCGGAACGCGCGGCGGCACCGCTCGTCACCCGCAGGATCCCAAATGCTCGGGCCTCAAGCCGGTCCGCGGCATCCTGAGCGACCCCGGCGCGCGCGCCGGCCGCCCGGACCTCGACGCGGGCGCCCTCCTGCCGGACCTTCGGGTCATAGAAGAGCTGCGCCACCAGGTCTTTGACCTTCGCCGGCTCGGGAATGAGGAAGTAGCCGCCGGAGTCGTTCCGCTCGCGCAGCTCGCAATGGGGACTGTCCCCCCCGCAGGGAAGAAGTACCTCACTGCGGATCGCGGTGCCGTCGATCCCACCGCCGAGCCCGGCGAGCGAAAGGAGGTTGCCGGGGTCGAAGTTCGTTTGAACGAGCGTCCCAACATCGCCCAGGAGCGTCGGCACGCGCGCAAGCATGCCCGCCTGTCCCAGCTGGGCACGGATGGCCGCGAGGACCTGCTGTTGGCGCCGTGACCGGCTGAAGTCGTTGCTGTCGTGTCGCGATCGGGCGTACTCGAGGGCGACCTCGCCGTGCATGAGCTGGGGACCGCCGAAGATGTTCAGCCGCCGGATGCCGAAGTCGGCGGTCGGGTAGGTTTCGTCGCGGATCGGCCGCTTCACGTCGACGAGCACGCCGCCGACGGAGTCGACGATGCGGACGAAGGCGTTGAAGTCGACCAAGGCATAGCTGTTCAAACGGATGCCGAGGACCTGCTCCACGCTGCGTTGGGCGAGCTCGGGGCCGCCATAGGCGTACGCGGCGTTGATCTTGCTCTGGCCGTGGCCCGGGATCGTCACCAGCGTGTCGCGCGGTATCGAGAGCATCGACGCCGTGCGGTTCAGTGGGTCGAGGGACAGGACGATCATCGTGTCGGTGTTCTCCGGCGAACCGTCCTCCCCGTCGCGCCGGTCGACGCCCAGCAGCAGGACGTTCAGTCGTTCCCTGCCGGTCCAGGGAGGCGGTCCCTCTGCCGTCGCAGCTCCCGGGGCCGCCGCCTTCGCGACCGGAGCGAAGATCTGCCCCGCGAGCGTCGCCCAAGCGGTGCCCTGGGCATACACGTTGCCGTAGACGGTCGCGACGGCGACCGCGACGACTGCGAGGAGCGCGTAGTCGGCGGCGCGCTTGCCGAGGAGGGATCGAGCGCCGTGGAGGCCTCCGGCGAACGCGTCGACGACAACGCCAAGGTGGTAGAGGAACAGTCCACCGACGATGATCAGGGTCGCCTCACGCGCGTGACGGATGACCAGGGCGGTGATCGGATCGGCGATCGCCACGAACGACCCGGTGAGGGCGAGCGCGAGGATCGGGACGAGGAGCGCGACGAGCCCGCGGATCCAGCGCTCTTGGTAGACCTGCCCAAGTCCCGGGACGAGCGCGGAGAGGACCGCGGCGAACCCGGGCGAGCCGACCTGGCCAGCCGACCGTCGCAGCGGCAGAGCCCGGCCGACGCCACAGCGGCGGCAGAACGTGGCGCTGGAGAGGTTCTGGGTGCCACAGCGTTGACAAGGCCAGGGCACCCGTGGGCTCCGCATGAGCGATCAAGGGTAGTGGGTAGACTCGCCTCTCCGTGGAACGTGTCCAGCCGATCGACACTGCGACCCTGCGCGCTGCGCGCGCGGTCGGGATCGCTTGCGCCGCGGCCTTCCTTCTCCCGGTCGTACTCTCGGTGGCCTTCCCCGCGGCCTTCTTGTTCCCGCCGTACCACCCGGCGTATCAGCGGATGCTCGGCGCGATCTTCTTGTCGTTCGCGCTCGGGCTGGCCCTCGCGCTCCGCGACCCGGCCCGCAACGCCGGGGTCTACGCGGTCATCGGCCTCGGCGCCGGATTCCTCGCCGGCGCCATCGGCTACACGCTGCTCGTCGATGGCGGCGACCCGGTGCACTGGCTGGCCCAGGTCCCGCTCCTTGGCGTCGTCGCTCTGGCGCTCGTCGTGACCTACACCCGTCTGCGGCGGCCGCATCGGCTCATCGTCCGGATCGTCGTCGTCGCGGTCCTGTTCTTCCCGCTCGCGCTCTTCCTCTATGACCTCGCCCTGCGATCCTTCGTTGCCCCGGGTCGCGCGTGACCGCGATCGTCGCGGTGAACGGCCTGCGGAAGCACTACGGGTCGATCAAGGCCGTCCGCGGCATCTCGTTCGAAGTCGCGCAGGGCGAGATCTTCGGTCTCCTCGGGCCGAACGGGGCGGGGAAGACGACCACCGTCGAGATCCTCGAGGGCCTGCGGAAGGCCGATGGCGGCAGCGCGATCGTCGCCGACGTCGACGTCTCCAAGGATCCGGTGGCCGCGAAGGAGCGCGTTGGGGTCCAGCTGCAGCAGAGCGCGTTCCCGGAGAACCTGACCGCGAAAGAGGTCGTCGAGCTGTTCGCGATCTGCTACGACGTGCCGGTCGACGCGTTGGCGCTGCTCCGCGCGGTCGATCTGGCGGACCGCGCCGGCCAGCGGCAGGAGAAGCTGTCCGGCGGCCAGCGGCAGCGGCTCTCGATCGCCGCGGCCTTGGTGAACACGCCGCGGGTGCTGTTCCTCGACGAGCCGACCACCGGTCTCGACCCGCAGGCCCGGCGGAACCTCTGGGAGCTCGTCCGGACGATCCGCGCGAAGGGAACGACGGTCTTCCTCACGACCCACTACATGGATGAGGCCGAGGTGCTCTGTGACCGGGTCGCCGTCATGGACCACGGCGAGATCGTCGCGATGGACACGCCTCGACGGCTGATCGAAGGCCTGCTGGAGAAGGGCTTCACCAAGCCGGTCATCCAGCAGCAGGCGAACCTCGAGGATGTGTTCCTGGATCTCACCGGTCACGAGCTGCGAGAGGGGGACTGATGCGGCAGACGCTGCGCTTTACGGCGATGCTGCTGCGCGCCTACGCCCGCGACCGGACCGCCTTGTTCTTCTCGCTCATCGTCCCGCTCATGCTCCTGGTCATCTTCGGGTACCTGAACCTCGGCGCCTTCGGCAAGGTCTCACTCGCGATCGACGATCAGGCCCGGAATGACGCAAGCCGTCAGCTCGTATCGACCCTTCGCGACATCGGTACCTTCGACATCCGCGACGAGTCCAAAGACGCGGCGCTCCGCGAGCTCAAGCGGACCGAGCTCGACATGTTCCTCGTGATACCGGCGGATTACCGGATCGTTCCGGCTCGGCCCGGGCAGGCGGTGCCGCAGCTGGTGATCTACGGCAATGAAGCGCGCCCTCAGCAGTCGTCGGTGGGGACGTCGATCCTCAACGAGATCATCACGCGCACGTCCTTCGCCGTGTCCGGGACCGTCCCGGTGGTGAGCGTGAAGCAGGAGCAGGTCGAGGGGGTGCGCCTGCGCTACGTCGACTTCCTGGTCCCGGGCATCCTCGGCGTGAACATCATGCAGCTCGCCATCTTCTCGGTCGCGTTCGCCCTCGTGGTCGACAAGCGGCGAGGGGTCCTCCGCCGGATCATGGCTACGCCGCTCAAGCCGTCGCGGTTCCTCATCGCCCAGGTGCTCACGCGCCTGGTCCTCGCGACGGTGCAGATCTTCATCATGCTCGGCGTCGCGACGCTGCTGTTCAGCTTCCGCAGTGTCGGCGGGATCCTCCCGCTGCTGGTCGTCGCGCTCCTCGGCTCGATCCTGTTCCTCACCATCGGGTTCGCCCTCGCCGGGTGGGCCGAGACCGAGAATCAGGTGCCGGCGATCGCGCAGCTCATCACCCTGCCACAGTTCTTCTTCTCCGGGGTCTTCTTCCAAAAGGAAGCGGCGCCCGAGCTCATCCGGCCGATCACGAACGCGCTCCCGCTCACCTTCCTCAACGACGCGCTTCGCGAGATCTCCGTCCAGGGCGCGTCGCTCTGGGACGTGCGCACCCAGATCCTTGGTTTGCTCGTGTGGACCATCGTCGGCTTCGTGCTGGCGGTCCGCTTCTTCCGCTTCGATCGCTTCTAGGCTCCGTCGCGCGTCTCCTCAGACGCGTCCGGTTCGAGAAGGGCCTCGGCGACCACGCGGTGCACCACCGACCGGAACCGTCCCCAAGCCGACCAGGTCGCTCCCGGTGCGGCGTCGTCCCGGATCGTCGCGAGCCGATCGGCGACCGCGGGGAGCTCCGGCGATCGGATCTCGATGTACTCGGAGATCTGCTCGTGAAGATCGAGCGGACCGAGGGTGCCGCCTCGTTCGGCGAGGAGGAACGCGAAGGTGTGAAAGATCGGCGGGCCGCCCGGGCCGTCGAGGTAGGTGATCGCGGCGAGGAATCGCTGGAGCTTGACGGTGAGGCCGGTCTCCTCGTTGGTCTCACGCAGGACCGCGTCCAGGATCGCCTCGCCGGCGTCGATCCCACCGGTGGGCAGGCGGTGCGCGCCGGGCGGATAGAACGTCTTTGTCGAGAGAAGGAGCGTTCCCGATGGCCGGCGAACGACCATGCAGACTTCGCCGAAACGCGCGGGATTCCCGACCGGATCGAAGGCGATGTCGTCGAGGGCAACGGCGCGCACGATCGGCGCACCGAAGCGGTCGCCGAGGATGGTCATCTCGGTCCGCATCGCCTCCAGCAGCGGGCGGGGAGCACGGACGAACGGCCCTTTATGCATCCGACCGATCGTAATCGCGGCGCGCTGTAGACTGGACCACAACGCGAACGAGGGGCGATCAACCCCAAGCTTCCGCAAGAACCCGGGACGGGGTCTCGGCAGTAGACGCGGACGGAGCCCGCTCCGTTATCAAGGAGAGAGAGCGCGGGGCCTGGTCCCACAGCGGTCAACTGGGGAGCTGGTCCTGCGAAGTCGGAGTGGTACCGCGGCGACAGCCGTCCCGAGATGGGGCGGCTTTTTCGTTGCCGGCGAGGGAGTAAGGAGAGGCCGTGGTCACGCAGCAGACGCGATTCGCGCCGGTCGGCTCGGGGGTCGATCTGCCGGAGCTCGAGAACGGCATCCTCGATCTGTGGGAACGCGAGCGCACGTTCGAACGGCTGCGGGCGCGGAACGCTCAGGGCAAGCGGTTCTCGTTCATCGACGGTCCGATCACCGCGAACGTCGAGGCGATGGGCGTTCACCATGCCTGGGCCCGGACCTACAAGGATCTGTATCAGCGCTACAAGGCGATGCAGGGCTACGACCAGCGCTATCAGAATGGCTTCGACTGTCAGGGTCTCTGGGTCGAAGTGCAGGTCGAGCGCGAGCTGAACCTCAACAGCAAGCGCGATATCGAGGGCTACGGGATCGACAAGTTCTCAGACGCCTGCCGCGCGCGGGTGGATCGGTCGGCCGCGGTGATCACCAAGCAATCGATCCGGCTGGGCCAATGGATGGATTGGGAGAATTCGTACTACACCTACGACGACAACAACATCTCCCACATCTGGAGTGTCCTCAAGACCTGTCACGAGAAGGGCTGGCTGTACAAGGGTCATCGCTCGATGCCGTGGTGCGCGCGCTGCGGGACCGCTCTCTCACAGCACGAGATGATCGACAGCTACCGGGAGATGACCCACACCAGTGTGTTCGTTCGGTTCCCGATCCTTGCACAGCAGGGCGGGCGCGAGCGCGAGGCGTTCCTCGTGTGGACCACGACCCCGTGGACGCTCGCGGCCAACGTCGCGCTCGCGGTGCATGCGGACCTCGATTACGTCCGGGTCCGCGTGGGCGACGAGATCCTCATCGTCTCGCAGGGCACCCTCGGCTCGGCGCTCCGCGGTGCGGGCGAGGTGGTGAGCACGGTGAAGGGGCGCGATCTCGTCGGGCTGCGGTTCGCTGGCCCGTTCGACGATCTTCCGGCGGCGTCCGACGCCATCGCGGCCCACCGGGTGATCGCCTGGAATGAGGTCGGCGAGACGGAAGGCACGGGGATCGTCCATATCGCACCGGGCTGCGGCGCGGATGACTTCGCCCTTTCCAAGACGGAGGGGCTCCCGGTGCTCATCCCGATCGACGATCAGGCGCGGTACCGGCCGGGCTACGGCTGGCTCGAGGGGCGGGAGGCCCGCGATGTCGCCGCGGACGTCGCTGCCGACCTGGACAAGCGCGGCCGGCTGTTCCGTGCGGAGCCGTACACCCATCGCTACCCGGAGTGCTGGCGATGCCACGAGGAGATCGTGTTCCGGGTCGATGACGAGTGGTTCATCGGCATGGAGGAGCTGCGGCCGAAGCTCATCGACGCCGCGCGCGGGGTGAATTGGATCCCGGCCCCGTCGGGCCGCCGAATGGAGAACTGGCTCGACAACATGGGCGACTGGAACATCAGCCGCAAGCGTTACTGGGGACTGCCGCTGCCGTTCTACACCTGCGCCGCCGCGCACTTCTTCGTCATCGGCGGCGTCGAGGAGCTGCGGGAGCGCGCGATCCGTGGGCTCGACGGCCTCCGCGAGCTGCACCGGCCCTGGATCGACGGCGTCGTGCTCGCTTGCCCGAAGTGTGGCGCCGAGAGCACGCGGGTCGCTGAAGTCGGCGACTGCTGGCTTGACGCCGGGATCGTGCCGTTCTCGACGCTGGATTGGCTGCACGATCGCGCGAACTGGGAGCGATGGTTCCCTGCCGACTACATCGTCGAGATGGTCGAGCAGATCCGGCTGTGGTTCTACTCGCAGCTGTTCTTCAGCGTCGTCCTTACCGGGAACGCGCCGTATCGCGCGGTGCAGACGTTCCAGCCGATGCTCGCCGGCCGTGGACAAGAATTCCATAAGACCGGCAAGAACTTTATCGACCTGGGCGAGGCCTGCGAGAAGGTCGGGGCCGACAGCATCCGCTGGTCCGTCACCCGACAGAACCTTCAAGAGAACATGTACTTCGAGTGGAGCGGGCTGGATGACGTGAAGCGCCGCCTGCTCACGCTGTGGAACACATACTCGTTCTTCGTCACCTACGCGAACCTCGATGAGTTCGACCCGAACGGGCCGCCGGTCCCGATCGGCGGCCGCCCGCTCATCGATCGCTGGCTGCTGTCGGGGCTCGCGCGCCTCGTCCGCGACTGCCGCGGTGCGCTCGATGCGTACGACGCCCAGAGCGCCACCCTCAAGATGGAGGCCTTCTGGGAGGAGCTTTCGACCTGGTACGTTCGCCGGAACCGCCGCCGCTTCTGGAAGGCCGCCTCCCGCGAGGACGCGCAGGCCGCGTATCAGACGCTGTACGAGGCGCTCACGACGCTCAGCCGGCTGTTCGCTCCGGTCATGCCATTCGTCGCCGAAGCGATGCACCAGAATCTCGTCCGCGGGGTGATCGACGGCGCCCCGGATTCGGTCCATCTCATGGGCTACCCGGAACCGCACCCCGAACGGATCGACGACGCGCTCGAGCAGCGGATGCGCGCAGCGATGCGGGTCGTTGCGCTTGGCCGGGCCGCGCGGTCTGCGGCAGGCGTGAAGACCCGCACCCCGCTCCCTAAGCTGGTCGTTGTGTTCGACCGCACCGACCGCGACACTGGCGTCCTCGATGGACAGGAGGCGCTCGCGGCGATGATCTGCGACGAGCTGAACGTGAAGGCGTTCGAGGTCCGCGCCGATGCCGCTGGATTGGTGCGCGAGATCGTGAAGCCGGATCTCAAGGTCCTCGGTCCGAAGCTGGGGAAGGACCTGCCACGCGTCCGCGCGGCCCTCGCCGAGGGGCGCTACGAGTCTGGAGACGGAGGGATCGCCGTCCTGGGCTTCACGCTGGGGCTGGACGAGGTGCTGCTGACCCACGAGGGCGCGCCGGGCCACGCCGTCGGCGCCGATGCCGGCGCGGTGGTGGCGATCGAGACGACCCTCACCCCCGACCTCGAGGCCGAGGGCCTCGCTCGCGAGCTCGTGCGGCGGGTCAACGACCTGCGCAAGGAGGCCGGATTCGCGATCGCTGATCGCATTGCCCTCCGCTACGCGGGCGCCATCGCGCCGACGATCGAGCGTTTCGCGGAGCTCATCGCGTCCGAGACACTGGCCACCGACGTCCGGGCCGGCCTCGCCGGGCGCGGATATGCCTGGACCGGCGAGCTGAACGGGACGGCGACGTCGCTCGAGCTGGAGCGCGCCTGAGCGCCTCGCTCGCGTTCGTGTTCCCGGGCCAAGGATCGCAGACGGCCGGTATGGGCCGCGCGGTCCACGACGCCTCGCCTGCGGCCCGTGCGGTCTTCGAGGAAGCGAATGATGTGCTCGGGTACGACCTCGCATCGCTCTGCTTCGACGGACCGGCAGACGCCCTGGATGACACGACCGTCGCGCAGCCGGCGATCCTCGCCACGAGCATCGCGCTGCTCGAGGCGCTCGCCGAGGCGGCATCCGGGCTCATCGGCCGGCGGATCAGCGCGGGAACGGAGCCGCGCGGGGTCGCCGCATTGCCCGAAGGGGTCCGGCCGTCGTTCGTGGCGGGGCACTCGATGGGGGAGTTCAGCGCCCTGGTCGCGGCGGGTGTCCTCACGTTCAGCGACGCGCTCCGGCTGGTCGCCGAGCGCGGCCGCCTCGCAGCGTCCAAGGGTGCGCGCGGCGCGATGGCCGCGATCGTGGGCCTCTCTGCCGCGGAGGTCGAACGGGTGCTCGCCGACACCGTTGTGTCAGGGACGGCGGTGGTCGCGAACGATAACGGGCCGACGCAGGTGACGATCGCCGGCGACGCCGATGCGATCGGTCGAGCCGTCGAGGCGCTGCTGCGACGCGGTGCGCGGCGCATCGTCCCGCTC
>JAYVCA010000054.1:0-7868 GCA_043750135.1 Chloroflexota bacterium
GCGGGCCACGACCGCGTAGCGTTCCGGCGATACCGCTCGGGCCTTCTCGCCGGCAAGGTTGCCGGCGAGGGCGTAGTCATAGACCGAGAATTGGAGGAGCAGGGTCGCGGCGTCGCGGGCGAGCTTCGGCGCGGCAGGCACGTCGCCGGATGGCGGGGCCTTGGGCTCGGCGGTGCACGCCGACGCGAGAACGGCTGCTGCGAAAAGGAGCGCGAGAGGCCGACGGATGCGGTCCCCGGCGATCAGGGTTCGTCCCCTATTCGTCAGCCTCATCCTCGTCATCGTCGTCGTCCTCGGCGAGGGCGGAGAGCGGCTCGAGCGTCGTGTCGGCATCGGCATCCTCGTCCGGATCCGGAGTGAGCTTGTCCTCGGCCTGGTCACCGTCGTCGTCGCCCTCGGGTTCGTCTTCGGCGCCGAAGCGGAAGAAGTTGCCCTTGATGTACGCGCGCTCTTTGGTCTCGGCCGGGCGGTGATGGCCGGGGAACGAGATGCGCTGCGCGTTCTCCTGGCTCTGGAACGTCTCACGGATGGCGATGCGCGGGTTCTGCTGATCGTTGCTCACCACCGCCACGACGTACTCGTTGCCGGTCTTGATCAGGTCGAGCAGACGGCGGCCGACCTTGGGCTCGAGAAAGCCGAGGAGCTCGCCGTCGCGGGCGTGCACCGCGACGAGGCCCTCTTGCTCGCGGAGCTCGGCCTCCGCCCCGGGCGAGTACTTGGCGACGACGTGCGGCGGCGCGGGGTTCATGAGCCGCAAGATGCCGGTCTTCCCCATGTCCTCGATGAACAGCCGCGGCTGGGTCTTGGATTTGGTGACGCTCACCTTGGACTTGTGCTCGGCGAGCGTGGCGATCCGCGCGACGTTCCGGAGCGCGATCGGGTTGTTCGGTTCGGTCTTCAGGACCTCGGTATAGGCCGCTTTCGCCAGATCGAGCTTGCCCAGCTCGAGGTAGGCGCGGCCCAGGCGATTACGCGCCTCGACATCGTCGGGCGCGGCCTCGACGGTCTTCGAGTTCATCTCGATCGCGCGGCTCCAATCGGCCTCGAGGGCCGCCTGGACCGCCAATTCGGCGTACGCGCGAGTACGCACGGATGCTTCGGTCATCGTTGCCACGGTCATTGCCTCCAACGCAGGCGCAAGCGGAGCGTCGCGCCATCCGGGTGATGAAGTGAATTCTACCCTCTTTATGAGTACGCTCCGCGCGATGCCTTATCTGAGTGAGATCCAGCACCGGAGGATCGTCGACCACGGGGGCGCCCTGGTGGGCAAGCTGGTGGACGTCGCGGTCATCCCGAAGGAGCAGTTTCCGGCGGTCCAATGGGCCGTCGTGGGCGGTCCGGACGGCGCGCGCACGCTCCGCTGGAGCGATCTGGAGGCCTCTGGGCGCCAGTACCGGCTCATCGAGGGCGGCGGGGGCGCCGCCGAGCTCCCGCCCGAGGCCCTCCGCCTGGCCCGCGACCTCCTGGACAAGCAGATCGTGGACACCCACGGGGCCAAGGTCGTGCGGGTGAACGACCTCCAGCTCGAGGACACCGGCGGCCAGCTCCGGCTCGTCGGTGCCGACGTCGGGCTGCGCGGGCTCCTCCGCCGGGTCGGCGGTGAGCAGGTCGCCGAACGAGCCGCGGGGATCGTCGGGCGCAAGCTGCCGCGCGGGATCATCCCCTGGCACCTGGTCGAGCCGCTGGAGGCGGCCCAGGCGAAGGTCCGCCTGACCGTGCCGCACCAGAAGCTTGCGCTCCTGCATCCCGCCGACATCGCGGACATCGTCGAGGAGATGTCGGCCGACGAGCGGCGCGCGGTGTTCGAGCAGCTCGACGTCGAGACCGCCGCCGAGACGCTCGGCGAGATCGAGCCGGAGATGCAGGTGTCGATCTTCGACGACCTCGACGAGGAGCGGGCCGCCGACATCCTCGACGAGATGGATCCCGACGAGGCGGTCGACCTGCTGCAGGACCTCTCGGCCGAGCGGCGCGAGGAGCTCATCGAGCTCATGGAGCAGGAGGAGGGCGACGATGTCGCTGAGCTCCTCGCCTACCCGGAGGACTCCGCCGGCGGGATCATGACCACCGACTTCGTCGCGCTCCCGCGCGAGCTCACCGCGGGCCAGGCGATCGAGCGGCTCCGCGAGCTGCAGCCTGATCCATCAGCCGCGTATTACCTCTACGTCGTGGACGCCGAGGGGCGCCTCGACGGGAACGTGTCGCTGCGCGACCTCGTCGTGGCGCGGCCCGAGACGGCGCTCGCCGAGATCATGAATCCGAACGTCCTCCGGGTCGAGGCGGACACCGACAAGGAGGAGGTCGCCGCGCTGATCGCGAAGTACGACCTCCTGGCGCTGCCGATCGTCGACGCACGCCGCGTCCTTCTTGGGACCGTCACGGTCGACGACGTCGTCGAACTCATGCTGCCGCGCGGATGGAAGAAGAGGTCACTCCGGTCCATCGCCCGATGACCCGCCGGCGCACGCTCCCAAGCCGCGTCACCGTCGCGGCATTCCTCGCGGTGCTCGGGCCTGGGGTCATCACCGGGTTCGCCGGGAATGAGGCTGGCGGCGTCACGACCTACACCTCGGTCGGCGCGGAGTTCGGCTACGCGATGCTCTGGCTGCTCCTCGTCGCGAGCACCGGCTTGGCGATCGTGCAAGAGATGTGCGTGCGAATGGGCGTCACCACCGGCCAGGGGCTCTCAGACCTCATCCGTGAGAAATTCGGCGTTCGCTGGACGATGGTGGCGATGTTGACGCTCCTTGTCGCGAACGGGAGCAACGTCGTCGCCGAATACGCCGGGATCGCCGCCAGCCTTGAGCTCCTGGGGATCCCGCGGATCGTGTCGGTGCCGATCGCCGGGGTCCTCATCTGGAGCCTCGTCGTGTTCTTCAGCTACCGCATCGTCGAACGGACGCTCTTCATCCTCGTGCTCGTGTTCATTGCCTATCCGATCTCAGCGGTCATCCTGAAGCCGCAGTGGAGTGCGGTGCTGGGCGGATTCGTGCCGTCGGTTCCCCAGGGCGATCTGGCGCTCGTGTTCGCGCTCGCACTCGTCGGCACGACGATCACGCCTTACCTGCTCTTTTACATCCAGGCTTCGGTCGTCGACAAGGGCGTTGACCGGGAAAGCTTCCGGTACGCCCGGATGGACGTCTACCTGGGCGCTGCGATCGCGGGGATCTTCGCGTTCTTCATCATCGTCGTCGCCGGCACGGTCCTGTTTCCCGCGGGGATCCATGTCGACACGGCGGATGCGGCGGCCCAGGCGCTCGTCCCGCTGGCCGGCGTGAGCGCCGGGCTGCTGTTCGGAATGGGTCTCTGTGGTGCATCGCTCCTGGGCGCGGTCGTCATGCCCCTCTCGACGTCCTACGCGATCTGCGAAGCCTTCGGCTGGGAGTCCGGGATCAGCAAGAATTTTCGCGAGGCACCGGTGTTCATGAGCTTGTTCACGCTGCTCCTGGTCCTCGGCGGGGTCATCGTGCTCATCCCGGGGATCTCGCTCGTCCCGCTCATCATCGCCGCGCAGATCGCGAACGGCCTGCTGCTCCCGGTGATCCTCGTCTTCATCATGAAGCTCGCGAACGATCGCGAGATCATGGGTGCCGACGTGAATGGACGCGCCGGCCGGATCCTCGGCTGGAGCGTGGCCGCCGGTGCCGGCGCACTTTCGGTCGCGTACATCGTGGTGAGCTTCGGCGGGATCGGCAGCTAGTCCGAGGCTAGCGCTCGGCCGCCTCGTCGGGCACCGCCGGGAACAAGCGGCTGGCATCGAGGTAATGGACCCATACCGCCCCGTCACGGATGATGACTCGGTGCTGCGACATCTCGCTGTTCGGATCGGGACCAAGGTAGTGCCCGAACCGGGTCCACGAGGAGCGCTGGCCTTCGATGCTGCAGTGGAACTGGTCGTCGGACGGGTCGTACGCCGCCTCGCAGCGCTGGTCGACGAGCGGCCGGCTGGAGAACGCGTAGATGTTCTTCGCGCCTCGGACCAGGAAGAACGGCGCGTTGTCGAAGATCCGGTAGGGCGGGCGGATGACCGCGCCGTCCGGCAGCGGGGTGAGCCGGACCGTGCCGATCGGCAGGTCCACGAGCCGACCGGCGTTGGCCCAGCCGCGAAACTCGCCCGACCCCGGTGCCGGTGGGTCCGGCCGGATGCTCGCGACGATCCGCGCGATCGCCGCGATGTCGGCCGGCGGCGCCGCGTCACCCCACCGCCCGACGACCAGGAGCGGCGTGTCGAAGTAGCGCAACCCGACCGTCCGCTCGTGAACACCTGCCGCGGCGAGGGTCGCCTCGCGCTCCGCTGATGCCGGCGCCGCAGCGGACCAGTCAAGCGGGAACGGCGTCTCTTCCGCCGGCCCGCGGCAGACGAACCGGCACTGGTACTGGACCTGGACGATCACCCGATCGCGGGGGAGCTGGAGCGGATCGACATCCCCGTTCCCCGGTACCGTCGCGAGGCCGTGGAGATCACCGTTGCCGACCGCGATGAGCTGCCACATCGCCCAATTCACGATCCGCCCGTCAAGATCGGCAGCCCAGGCGCTCGGGACGTCCGCGATGAGCGACGGCAGGAACGTGGGGGAGTCATCGAGGCCCGGGACTCCGAATCGGACGACGTGGGTGAGCGCCGCCGTCGGTCGTGCCGTCGCGGCGGTGCTCGCCGGCGTCGGTGATACGCCAAGCTCCGGCGCGGTGCAGGCCACCAGGGCGAGCGCCAGGACGACGATCGCTCGGAACGCAGGGATCACGCTGATATGACGCACTCGGACCGCGAAAGTTGCGCGCGGGATGAGCGGCGCCGGACCCCCTCGGCTCGGCCGGTCAGCGGGGCTCGGGCAGCACTCCTCCGTCAGCATCGAGGTACCGGTCGGGATTCTCCTGGAACAGCCGCTTGCAGAGCTCGCGATCGAACGCGTAGAGGCGGCTCTCGTAGCGGAGGCGAAAGGGCGGCGGGTCGGGCAGCTCGGCGTGGCAGATCGGGCAGGCTGCCGCGCTCACGCCGGATCGAGCTCCATCAGCAGCTGGTGCGCGCGCACGAGCTGGCCGTTCTCGGCGGCGATACGGCGCACCCGGCCACTCTTCGTAGAGCGGATCTCGTTGAACAGCTTCATCGCCTCGATGAGCCCGATGACATCCCCCGGGTTGACGACGCTGCCGACCTGGACGAACGGCGGCGACTGCGGCGACGCCGAGCGGTAGAAGATCCCGGTGAGCGGCGCGGTGATCGCGTCGGGGTCCTTCGTCGCGCTCGCGGCGGTCACGACCGTCGCCATGCCTGGACCGGTGGCCGGCGCGCCCGAGGGCGGCGCGCCTGAGGCAGCGGCCGGTGCCGAGGATGCGGTCGCGGCGGTGGCGCCATCGCGGCTCACGCGCACCCGGAGGTCGCCGGCGCTCACCTCGAGCTCACGGACGTCGGCCGTCTCCAGGCGCGCGAGCAACTCCTTCACCAACGCGGTTGCGTCGGCGCGGAGGCGCGGTGCGTCGCTCACGCCACACCATCGCGGGCGCTCTTCAACACGAGCGCCACGTTGTGACCACCGAAGCCCATCGAGTTCGAGAGGGCGTAGTCGACCTGGACCCGGCGCGCGACGTTGGGGATGTAGTCCAGATCGCAGACCGGATCAGGGACCTCCTGGTTGATCGTTGGCGGCAGGATCCCCTCGCCCATCGCGAGGATGCAGATGACCGCCTCGATCGCGCCAGCCGCACCAAGGGTGTGTCCGGTCATCGACTTCGTCGAGGAGATCGGCACCTGCTTCGCGCGCTCCCCGAAGACCGTTTTCAGCGCGGCGGTCTCCGCTCCGTCGTTCGCCGGCGTGGAGGTCCCGTGCGCGTTCACGTACCCGATGCGCTCAGGGCCGATCCCGGCGTCGGCAAGGGCCATCCGCATCGCCCGGACCGCGCCCTCCGCACCCTCCGGCGGCGCGGTGATGTGGTATGCGTCGGCGGTCGCACCGTATCCGACGATCTCACCGTGGATCGTCGCGCCGCGAGCAAGCGCGAACTCGCGCTCCTCGAGGATCAGGCAGCCGGCCGCCTCGCTGAACACGAAACCGTCGCGCTCCTTATCGAATGGGCGGGAGGCCTTCTCTGGCTCGTCGTTCCGCCGGGAGAGGGCGTGCATCGCGTTGAATGCGCCGACCGCGACCTTGATGACGCCGGCCTCGCTGCCGCCGGCGAGCATCACGTCGGATTGACCGCGGCGGATGATGTCAGCGGCCTCGCCGATCGCGTGCGCGCTCGAGGCGCAGGCGGACACCGTCGCGAAGTTCGGGCCCTTGGCGCCATATTTCATCGCGATCTCGCCCGCGGCCATGTCCATGATCATCATCGGGATCATGAACGGCGAGACTCGCCGGGGATCTTTGTCGTGAGCGAGGATGTTGTCGACCAGCGTGCCCACGCCGCCGATACCGGAGCCGAAGATGACCCCGGTGCGTGGCCCCAGATCCTTCGTGATCTGGAGCTTCGCGTGCGTCAGCGCCTGGCCCGCGGTCGCGACGGCGAACTGCGCGAAGCGGTCGGCGCGCTTCGCTTCTTTGCGCTCCATATAGTCCAGCGGATCGAAGTCACGGACCTCACCGGCGATCTTGGTCTCCATGTCCGACGTGTCGAACCGGGTGATCGGCCCGATGCCGCTCTTCCCGGCCTTGAGCGCGGCCCACGAGGTCTCCACCGACGCGCCGAGCGGGGTGATCATCCCCAGACCGGTGATGACGACCCGGCGGCGCGCGCCGTTCTCTTCCATCTCGAGGCCGAGTCTACGGTCCGCGCCCCGGCGTCGTCCGGTCGGTTCGGGCCGTAGAAGGGCCTTAGGATTCATCTCTCCCCGCGTGAATTCACCATCGGAGGGCCGGGACGGGTCATGGATGCGATCGTCGCCGAGGGCCTGGTCAAGGTCTACCGGACCCGCAAGAGCGAGGTGCGGGCGCTCGACGGCGTCGACCTCACCGTCGCCGAGGGTAGCGTGTTGGGCCTGCTCGGCCCGAACGGCGCGGGGAAGACCACGACGGTCCGCATCCTCACCACGCTCCTGCGTCCGGATGCCGGCCGCGCCACCATCGGAGGAGTCGACGTCGTCCACGACGCGCAACGGATCCGGTCGATGATCGGGCTCTCCGGCCAATACGCGGCCGTGGACGAGAACCTGACCGGTCGCGAGAACCTCGTCATGTTCGGACGGCTGTATCAGACCCCCGGAGGCGAGGCGAAGCGTCGGGCTGATGAGCTGCTCGAACGATTCGATCTCGCCGACGCCGCCGACCGGATCGTGAAGACCTACTCGGGCGGGATGCGCCGCCGGCTCGACCTGGCGAGCGCTTTGACCGGGCGTCCGCGGGTCCTCTTCCTCGATGAGCCGACGACCGGACTTGACCCACGGAGCCGGCTCGGAATGTGGGAGATCGTCCGCGGCCTCGTTCGTGAGGGCGTGACCATCCTCCTCACGACGCAGTACCTCGAGGAGGCCGATGAGCTCGCCGACTCCATCGCGGTGGTCGACCACGGGCGGATCATCGCGCGCGGCACCGCGGACGAGCTGAAGTCACAGGTCGGGGGCGAGCGCATCGAGGTCGTCGTGCATGATCCCACCGCCCTGTCTCGCGCGGCCGAGCTGATCAGCCGGAATGACGGCGGCGAGTACGCGATCGACGAGCACACCCGGCGGATCACGGTCCCCGCCCACGGTGGCGCTCAGCGCCTGGTCCAGGTCGTACGCGACCTCGACGAGGCCGCGATCGTGATCGACGACATCGGTCTGCGCCGACCGACGCTCGACGACGTCTTTCTGTCGCTCACCGGCCACGCTGCGGCAGTGCAGCCGGCGGAGGACGGTCCCAAGGACGTGGCGCGCACGACGGATCCGGGGAGGAGCA
>JAYVCA010000055.1:0-36602 GCA_043750135.1 Chloroflexota bacterium
GGGAAGTGCATCTTCAGCGCCTTGACCTCGAGGAGGTTCTTGCCGCTGCCGGCCGTCGCGCTGGAGCGCGTGCGGACCATCTCGTCAGTGGAAAGCGCCATCTCGTCTTCCTCCGCTACGCCGGCGGCGCCGTTGGCGGCACCTGGATGCTCGCGAGGTCGGCAGCCGGGATGGCCGCGACCTCCTGCTTGATCTGCTCGAGCTCGGCCTTGCTCCCGGTGTCGGTCTTCCAATCGGTATCGACGAGCCAGCCGTCGGCCTGGGTCCCCCAGCAGCGGGCCTCATGGTCGGGCTTCGCGTTCGGGATGGGAAGGAGCTCCGGCTCCTGCTCCCGGCAGATGTCCCGGCGGTACTGGCACCGTGGCTCGAAGCGGCACCCCGGTGGGGGCGCGATGAGGTCCGGGGGCAGCCCTTCGATCGGGACGAGCTTGTTCTTCCGTGACTCGTCCAGGCGCGGGATCGAACGGAGCAGGCCCCAGGTGTACGGCATCTTTGGATTGGCGAAGAGCTCGTTGGTGTCGGCCTTCTCGACGATCTTCCCGCCGTACATGACGTGGATCCGTTGGGTCATCCCGGCGACGACGCCGAGGTCATGGGTGATGAGGATGAACGCCGTGCGGAACTCGCGGGCGAGGTTCTTCAACAGATCGAGGATCTGCGCCTGGATGGTCACGTCGAGCGCCGTCGTCGGCTCGTCGGCCAGGATGAGCTTGGGATTGCAGGAGAGGGCCATCGCGATCATCACGCGCTGGCGCATGCCCCCGGAGAACTGATGCGGATAGTCGTCGATCCGCTTCTTCGCGCTCGGGATGCCCACCAGCTCGAGCAGCTCGATCGTCCGCTTCTTCGACTCGGACTTGTCCATCTTCAGGTGAAGCTCGAGCGCCTCGGAGATCTGGCGGCTGATCGTGAGCACCGGGTTCAGGCTGGTCATCGGGTCCTGGAAGATCATCGCGATGTTGTTCCCGCGGATCGAGCGCACCTCGTCGTCATCCATCTTCAGAATGTCCTGACCGTCGAAGAGGATCGATCCGTCGACGATCTTCCCCGGCGGCGAGGCAATGAGGCGCATGAGCGAGAGCGCGGTGACGGACTTTCCGCAGCCGGATTCCCCGACGATGCCGAGCGTCTCGCCGGCGGCGAGCTCGAACGACACCCCATCCACCGCGCGGACGACGCCGTCGCGGGTGAAGAACTGCGTCTTGAGGTCTTTCACCTCCAGCAGCTCAGGCACGTTGCTCCCCCTCCTGTGATTCGCTCAAGTCGCGCAGTCTACCGGTCCGCGTCCTCGGACGCCGGTCAATTCTTCATCCGCGGGTCGAGCGCATCGCGGAGGCCGTCGCCGAGGAAGGTGAATGCGAGCATCACCAGCGAGATGCACAGGGCGGGCAGGAACACCGGCCACGGTGAGGTCGAGAACACCACGAAGCCGTCATTGATCATGACCCCCCAGGTCGGCGTCGGCGGCTTGATCCCGATGCCCAGGTAGCCGAGCGACGCCTCTCCCAGGATCGCTCCGGGGATCGAGAACGCCAGGGCCACGATGATCGGGGCGAGGGTGTTCGGGAACAGGTGGCGCAGCATGATCCGTGCAGGCCGCGCACCGATCGAGCGTGCGGCCTCGACGAACTCCTTCTCCTTGAGCGAGAGGACCTGCCCGCGGACGAGCCGCGCGAGGCCGACCCAGTTGACCACCGCGAGCGCCGCGAAGATCAGGACCAGGCCCCCCAGCAGGCTTCCGAACCCGGTGTCGCGCAGCAGCCCGACGATGATGATGAGGAACAGCAGGTCCGGGAACGCGTAGATGACGTCGGTGAAGCGCATGAGCAGGTTGTCGACCCAGCCGCCCTTGAAGCCGGAGAGCATGCCGACGGAGATCCCGATGCTGAAGACGAGGATGGTCGGGACCAGTCCAACGACCATCGAGACACGGGCGCCGTACATCAGCCGGCTCAGGATGTCGCGTCCGAGCGCATCGGTGCCGAAGGGATGGCCCTCGGTGACGTACTTCGTCCCCGTCCAGACCGGATCGCTGAGCGCGATCGGGGTGTTCACCAGCACCGGATCGTAGGGCGCGATCCACTGCGCGGTCAGCGCGATGAACGCGGCGAAGCCAATGATGAACAGGCCGACCATCGCGCCCTTGTTGCGGCGAAGTCGGTACCAGGCGTCGACCCAGAGCGAGCGCTGCTTCCGCTCCAGCGAGTTGAGCTCGAGCGCCCGTCGCTGCTGGTTCGTCGTCGTGACGGTGGCCATCGTCCTACTTCCCGACCTTGATCCGCGGATCGAGGATCCCGTAGACCAGGTCCACGGTGAGGTTCGCGACGGCGATGACGAACGCGTAGAGGAGCGCGGTGGCCATGATGATCGGGTAATCGCGCTGCTGGATCGAGAGGATCGTCTGCCGGCCGATCCCGGGGACGCTGAACAGGGTCTCGACGATGAACGAGCCGGTGATGAGCCCGGCGGTGGCCGGCCCGATGACCGTCACGACCGGGATCATCGCGTTCTTCATCACGTGGGTCACGATGACGACCTGCTCGCGGAGACCCTTGCTGCGGGCGGTCCGGACGTAATCCTGGCGGATCGCTTCGAGCATGCTCGCCCGGGTGAGCCGGGTGAGGAACGCGGAGGGACCGAGGGCCAGGACGAAGGTCGGCAGGATCATATGCCGAAGATCGCCCCAGCCGACGATCGGCAGGAGCCGCAGCGTCACTGCGAACAGGTAGATGAGGAAGATGCCGATGACGAACGATGGGATGGTGTAGCCGACGGTCGCGAAGAACAGGCTTCCATAATCCACCGCGCTGTTCTGCTTCATCGCGCTGATCACCCCCAGCGGGAGCGAGATCGCGAGCGCCAGGATGAGCGCCTGGATACCGAGCTGCGCGGTGACCGGGAACTGCGCCCCGATGATCTCGTTCACCGAGCGCTCCTTCACCAGGCTCGAGCCGAAGTCGAAGCGGATCGCGTTCCCCAGGAACAGCGCGAACTGCTCGTGGACCGGCTTGTCGAGACCATACAAACGGTTCAGCCGCTCGATCGTGGCCTCGGTCAGGGGCCGAGAATCGTTCCGGTCGAAGGGGTTCCCGGGGGCCGCCTTGGCCAGGCTGAAGGTGATGAGAGCGACGAAGAACATCGTCGGGATGAGCAGCAGAAGCCGCCGGATCGTGTATTTCAGCATCGTTCGGCGGTCATCCTCCGGTCACCCAACCTGTTCGCGAGTGTATACCGGCACACAGTTCGATAGGTTCGATTCCGATTTCAAAACGGAGGCCGGGCCGGCCTTTCGGCCGGCCCGGCGGAACCGAGACAGATCAGCGTCTTGGATCGTCGGAGTCCTACAAGAGCCCTAGCCCTTCTTGGTGACGCCGACCTCGTTGATCTTGAAGATACCGAGCTCGAAGTCGAGCGCGCTATCGGTGATGCCCTTGACCCAGGGCTTGAGAAGGTACTTCGACGCCGAGTAGTAGTAGAAGGCGACCGCGGCGTCCTGACTCAGGATCCGCGAGGCCTTCTGGTAACCGGCGTCACGCTTGGTCGCGTCCTTCTCCTTGTCCGCCTCGCGGACAATCTTGTCGAACTCGTCGTTCTTGTACCCGGTCCGGGTGACCGTCGAGGTCGAGATGAACACCGTGGTCAGCCAGTCCTGCTGGTCCGGGTAGTCCGCGCACCAGCCAAGGGTGAAGAGCTGCGGTGTGGTCTCGGCCTTCTTCACGAGCGAGCTGAAGGTCGTGCGGTCGACCGGGTCGAGGGCGACCTCGATCCCGAGGTTCGTCTTCCACTGCGACTGGACCCACTCGACGCGGGTCTTGTTGCGAGCGGAGGTCGAGTAGGTGAACTTGATCGTCTTCAGCTCGTCCTTGCCGGCGAAGCTCGACTCCGACAGCAGCTTCGCCGCCGCGGTCTTGTCGAACTTCTGGGCCTGGTCATCCTTGTCGTAGCCCGGGAGGCCCGGCGGGATGAATGAGGTCGCTACGGTACCGATCTTCTGGATGTCCTTGATGAAGGCCTCGCGGTCGAATGCCTTGGCGAAGGCCAGACGGACCTTCGCGTCGGTGAACGGCGCCTTCTTGTTGTTGAAGCCGTAGTAGAAGGTGCAGGAGCCGGGGACGTCCCGGGTCTGCGCCTTGAGATCCGCGTCGCCATCGACGGTACGGAGGTCCTCGGCGGCGACGCCGTAGGCGTCAAGCTCATTGTTCCGGTATGCAGCGAAGGCGACGGCGCCCTCGTTGATCATGACCTTGGTCCACTTCTTGAGCTTGGCCGGCGCGCGGTAGCTGTCGTTGCGCTCGAAGACGAGCTTCTCGTTGTGCTTCCACTCGGTGAGCTTGAAGGGGCCGTTGCCGATGAACGTCGCCGGCTCGGTCCACTTGTCGCCACCCTTGGTGACGTCGGCCTCACGCGAGGGGACACCGACCCAGAGCGCCGCGATCGAGTTGAAGTACGGCGCGGACTCGGTGAGGGTGAAGGTGATCGACTTGTCGTCGGTCTTGATCCCGAGCTTGCCCTTCGCGGCGGACATCTCGGCCGGGGTCGCCTTCTTCGGGTCCATGTTGTTCCAGTCCTCGCACCCGACGATGACGTAGCCGGTGAACGCGTACTCCCCGGCGGTGACCGGGTCGCACAGGCGGGTAAAGCCGTAGGCGAAGTCCTTCGGCGTGACGGCGGTGCCGTCGGAGTACTTCAGGCCATCGCGCAGCGTGTACTTGTAGGTGAGGCCGTCGGCCGACACCTCGGGCTCCTTGATCGCGGCAGCCGGGACCGGACGGAGCGTCTTCGGGTCGAGGTTCATGAGCGCCTCGAAGACCATCATCGTCTGCCCGACTTCGGCGACGAACGACTCCTTCTGTGGGTCGATCGTGTCCGGCTCTCCGCCGGTGTTCGTGGTGAGCTCACCGTTGGGATCGATCGCGCCTGAGGCGCTCGCGGTGGTGGGGCCCTGCTGGCCACCCTGACACGCCGTGACAAGCAGTGAGAACACGACGAGCAGCGCGAGGATGGACCAGGGGCCGGTGCGGCGTTGGAACATTCGCTCCCTCCAAGTTTCGCCAAGTTTCGCCAAGTTTCGCCGAGCTTCGCCAAGTTTTCGCCACGATCTGGCGGGGATTGGACGCGGCGCGCGAACAGCAATGGGGTACGGGCCGGAAGACGGCAGGTCGCCGCCACGCGAGGCTCCCGTCCTCCCTTCGCGGGTCGCCCGGCTGCCGCAACGGTGGGCCCCAGCCGGCCGACCCGGTCATTCTGTGGCCCGTCGGTACGAAAGGTCAATTTCGCGACGTTCGGGCGGTCGTTCATGTCTACCGCCGGTCCGGGGCCAGAGTTCAGGCCACCGCCAGGCCACCGTCAGGCCAGAGTTCAGGTCAGGCTCAGCCGGGGTTCAGGGCCGGCCCTCAGGGCGCGGCGAAGCGCCAATCGCGCACGTTCCAGGTCAGCGGCTCCCCCGCCGGGACCGGCTGGATCCCGGCGAGATCGCGCCGCGCCACGTCCACCAGCAGGCGCTGGTAGAGCGCGACCCCCGCCGGCGCGGCGCTCCAGAGGCGGGCGAGCTCCAGATACAGCGACCGCTTCTCGGTGCGATCCGGGCCCGCGGCGGCCCCCGCCGCGAGGGTGTCGAACCACGGCCCCGCGGTCCCGGCGTACCCCGCCGTCGTCTGCTGGGGGTCGCCCGCGGGCTGGGGCTGGATCGCCAGATCGAACGCGCCCCCGGCGACCGCGGCGGCGACCTCGGCGGCCGGTCGCTCGCGTACCTGGGCGGCGATGCCGACGGCCGCGAGGTCGCCGGCCACCAGGCGGGCGGCCTCGAGTCGCGCCGGAGAGCCGGCCGGCACCAGGAGCGTCAGCACCATCCGGTCGCCTCCGCGCTCCTGGATCCCGAACGTCCCGCGGACAAAGCCCGCCCCGGCGAGCGCGTTACGCGCCGCAACGCGGTCCGGCCGCGGCGCCGGGCCGCCCTCGGCCGCGGCCCACAGCGGTGGGACGAGGTAGCTCTTCGCGACCAGGGCGCGGCCGGCGAAAAGGGCGCTCACGATGGCCGTCCGGTCCACCGTGAGCAGGATCGCCCGACGGAGCTCCGGGTCGGCGAGCCGCGGACCGAAGCGCAACACCTCGATCGCCTCGGATGGGGTGTAGAAGGTCTGGAGCGCCCCACCATCGGCGAAGCGGTCAAGGGTCCGGGCGAGGTCGGCCTCGAGCGCCGGTGAAGGGGCGACGTCGACATCTCCGCGCCGGAGCGCTTCAAGGAGCGCGCCCCGGTCGCCGAAGAAGCGGATCTCCAGACGGCCGATCGCCGGCGCGCCGAGGGCGTAGTCGCGGAACGCGGACAGCGTGATGCCGATCCCCGGCAGCCATGCCGCGACGGCGAACGGCCCGGCATGGACCGGCTCGCGGTCATAACGCGCGCGGTCGGCGGGGCTCGCGTTCGCCAGAAGATGCCGCGGCAGGACCCGCGCGACGGTCGCGTAGCCGTCCCAGCGCTCGTCCGCCAGAAAGACGAACCGGACCGTGCGGCCGTCCAGGACCTCGACCCGCTCGACCCGCTCGGCGATCCAGCGCGCTTGGGTGCCGGGCGGCGCGGCGCGATCGTCATCCCAGGCGAACCGGACGTCGTCCGCGGTGATCGGCTCGCCGTCCTGCCAGCGAAGGCCGGCGCGCAGCTCGAAGACCGCCACCTGCCGGCCGTTCGGCGCGGCCGGATCGTCGGTGACCACCTTGAGCCCGCCGTTCTCCAGCGTCGGGACCACCGTCGCCAGACGCGCGACCAGGTCGTCATGCGCGTCACGCCGGACGAGCTGCTCGGTCACCGCGGCGGCGATGAGCCGCGCGTTCGGATCGTCGGCGAACACCGAGGCTGGCTCGCCGACGATGCCGATGACGACGTCCCGGCGCACCGCACGCGCCGGCGTGCAAGAAGAGAGGAGCACGATCAGGAGGGCGGCCGCGGCAAGCGGCCGCCAGGAGCGGTTCAGGCCGTCGGGGGGATCAGCGCGCGAGGCCCTGGCGGACCCGGTGGAGGGGATCGGC
Organism: Chloroflexota bacterium; assembly: GCA_043750135.1. Classification (GTDB taxonomy): domain Bacteria; phylum Chloroflexota; class Limnocylindria; order P2-11E; family P2-11E; genus UBA4735. The sequence continues at coordinate 7,024 of JAYVCA010000055.1, forward strand.
CGGCGGATCGGCAGCGGCACTGCTGAACACGCCGCCAACGCCGAGGAGCGGATCGAGGAGGTCGTTCGCCGCGACGGACCGGCCGACCCGCAGCCACCGCGCGAAGGTCTCCGGCCGGTCGAGCGACAGGCCTGGCGCCACGCGCACCTCATCGGCTGCCGCGGACGCCCGCGCGGTCGCGGTGTCCGGCGTGAGCGAGCTCACCGGGGCGAGCGAGGCGGCGAACACGAACGCGGCGGCCGCGACCGCCGTGACGAGCTCGCCGGCGCGGCCGAGAAGCGCGGCGCCGCGGAGCGGTGTCGGGGCGGTCGGCGCCCAGCGGATCGCCGCGCGGACCCGGGCCGGCGAGAGACCGGCGTCTGTCAGACGCAGCGGCGCGAAGGCGGCCTCGAGCGCGGCGTCCAGACGGAGCCGCTCGTTGAGCGGGAGCGGCCCGGCGTTCCGCCTCACCGTTGCCGTCCGGGTGTCGCCGCACGCCGCGCCGTCCCAGGTGTCAGGTTCGGCGTCTCGTTGGGCGTCAGGATGGGCCTCGGATGAGGGATCACACCTTCTGTAGCCGCGGGCCGGCCCGGGGGTTCGAACAGCAGGCCCGGATGTGACGAAAGATGCGTTTTGAGGCCGCGCAGCGCGTAGTGAAGGCGCGATTTCACCGTTCCGACCGGCGCTTCGACGATCTCGGCGATCTCGGCCAGGTTCAGCCCGTTGAGGTAATAGAGGACGACGACGATCTTGTGCTTCGGGCCGAGCGCGTCGACGCACTCGAGGACCACCCGGCGCCGCTCGGCGAGCTCGGCCGCGGCGCTCGGCGAGTCTCGTTCGGTCACGACCTCGTTCGAGGCCTCCTCCAGGGGATGGAACGACACGTTCTTCCGCGGCTGGCGGTTATACGACAGGTTCACCGCGACCCGATAGAGCCAGGGGCGGAGCGAGTCCTCTGGCTCGAGCCGCGCGAGCGCGCGATAGGCGCGGGCGAATGCGTCGACCACGATCTCCTCGGCCGCCGATGGATCCTTCGTGATCGCGTAGGCCAGACGGTAGAGGCCGTCGCGGTAGCGATAGAAGAGCGTGTCGAAGGCATCCATGTCGCCGCCGCGGGCCGCGTAGACGAGCGCACGGTCGCCGCGGTCGTCCGCCGGACGATCGGTGGTCGGATGCGGGCGGCCGGTCACGGGAGGTACCGGCGGATCGCCAGGAGACGGCGGTCGGCGCCCAGCTCGCCGCGCTCGACGGACCCGCCTTTGCGCGGCGCGTGAAGGAACGTCCGCGGACCGGTGGCGATCGCGGTGTGGGTCACCCTCGGGTCACCGAAGAAGAAGAGGTCACCGGCGCGCGCCGCCTCAACGGACCGCCCGGCGAGGGCCTGCTGATCGGCGTCGCGCGGGAGCGCCACACCATTCAGACGGTACACCTGCTGGGTGAGGCCCGAGCAGTCGATCCCCCGCACCGTTAGGCCACCCCAGAGGTAGGGCGTGCCGAGGAACGTCTCCGCGGTGGCCAGCAGATCGGCGGCGTCCGGCGGGCGCCGCGGCAGCTCGTGCGCTCGGACGGTGTCCGACGCCGCGATCCAGCCACCGCCACAGCGGATCCAGACCGCGTCCGCGTCGCCGAGCACCCCAGCACTGACCGAGGTGCCCGGCGCGAGCGCATCGATCGCCGCCCCGTCGGGGTCGGCTGCGGCGCGGACCACCGCGGCCTGCACGACGACGATCCGCTCGGATCCCGGCGGCGTTGATGGCCGCACGCCGTCCTGCTCGATCCACCCCAGATACTGATCCTCGCCCTGTACGTAAGCCCAGCCGTCGTGCTCACCGAGGAGCGTGACCATCTCGCCGAAGAGCACCTGATCCACCAGCTCGCTCTCGCGGTCGGGCTGGGCATGGAGATCGACGACACCGCGGGCGATCGTCGCGCCTGCCGGTCGGACGATCGGGACGCGGGCGGCCGCGCTGCCGCTCACTTCGGGTAGCGAAGCACCGGCGTACGCGCGGCGCCGACCTCGTCGAGCCGCGCGAGCGGCGCCCGCAACGGCGCGCGGTGGACCGCCGCGGCGTCGGTCTTCACCCGCTCGGCGATGCGCAGGAGGGCGTCCGCGAACGCGTCGAGGGTCTCCTTCGGCTCGGTCTCGGTCGGCTCGATCATGAGCGCCTCGGGGACGATCAGCGGGAAGTAGACCGTGGGCGGGTGGAATCCCTCGTCGATGAGCGCCTTCGCCAGGTCGAGGGCCGACGCGCCGGCCTTCTTCTGTGCCGCCGCGGTGAGCACGAACTCGTGCATGCACGGCCGGTCGTAGGCGACGTCGTACGCCCCGCGCAACCGGGCGAGGAGATAGTTCGCCGCGAGGACCGCGTCCTCGCCGGTGCTGCGCAGCCCCTCTTCGCCGAGCGAGCGGATGTAGGTATAGGCCCGCGCAAGGACCCCGAAGTTTCCGTGGAACGCCCGGACCCGCCCGACGCTCTCTGGCCGGTCGGCATCGAGCGCGTAGGCACCTTGGCGCCGCACGACCCGCGGCACCGGCAGGTACGGCGCGAGACGCGCGTTCGCGCAGACCGGCCCGGCCCCCGGGCCACCGGCACCGTGCGGGGTGCTGAAGGTCTTGTGCAGGTTGAGGTGGATCACGTCAAAGCCCAGATCGCCCGGCCGGGCGATCCCGAGCAGCGCGTTCATGTTCGCGCCGTCGCCATACATCAGACCGCCGCAGGCGTGGACCGCGGCGATGACCTCCTCGAGTCCCTCTTCGAACAGGCCGAGGGTGTTCGGGTTGGTGAGCATCATCCCCACGACGTCGTCGCCGAGCGCCGCCTCGAGCGCCGCGAGGTCCACGTTCCCGCGCGCGTCGCTCTTCACCGTCGTGACGTCGAAGCCGCAGAGCGCCGCCGATGAGGGATTCGTGCCGTGCGCGGAGTCGGGGACGATGACGCGACGGCGCTTCGTGTCGCCGCGCGCGCGGTGGTAGGCCTTGAACATCAGGATCGCGGTGAACTCCGCGTGCGCACCGGCGGCCGGCTGCAGCGAGACCTCGGCCATTCCGGTGATCCCGGCGAGAAGCCGCTCGAGCTCGTACATCAGACGGAGGGCGCCCTGCGCATCGGCGTCGGGTTGCAGCGGATGGAGGTCGGCGATGCCCGGCAGCGCGGCGACGCGATCGTTCACCTTCGGGTTGTATTTCATCGTGCACGAGCCGAGCGGATAGAACCCGGTATCGACCGCGTAGTTCAGCTGCGCGAGATGGGTGAAATGACGCACGACCTGGATCTCGGCCAGCTCGGGCAACGCGGGCGGGGTCTCGCGACGGAAGGCGGCGGGGATGTGCTCGGTCGGTTCGCTGGTCACGTGCCGGCCGTTCCGCCCCGGTCGCGCGAGCTCGTGCAGCAGCGGCTCCAGCGCGGGCAGCGCGGTGGTCGCGCCGACATCCGGGCGGATGACGCCGCCCGTGATGCGCGCGTTCGGTTCCCTTTTCTCGCTCACCGGGCCGCCACGCCGTCGATCTGGCCCGCCGGGCGCCGGGCGGCGGCCTCTCGAACGATCCCCTCGATGCCAACGACGAGCGCGTCGAGATCGGCGTCCGAGTTCATCTCGGTGCAGCAGATGAGGAGCTCGTCGGCGCGATCGGGGAAGTCGTGCCCGAGCGGATAGCCGGCGATGATCCCAGCGGCGAGGAGCGTGTCGCGCAGCACGGTCGCGTCGACCGGCAGGCGAAGCGTGAATTCGGCGAAGAACGGCCCCGGATTCGTCACGCTGCAGCCCTGGAGCGCGCCGAGCCGCGCCGCGAGACGGTGCGCGAGCTCGACCGACCGGTCGGCGACCGCGCGCAAGCCCTGCGGTCCGACGAGGGCCAGGTAGATCGCTGCGTGGATCGCGTAGACCGCCTCGTTCGTGCAGATGTTGCTCGTCGCCTTCTCGCGGCGAATGTGCTGCTCGCGGGTCTGCAGGGTATTCACGAAGCCGCGCACGCCGTTGCTGTCGGTGGTCTGCCCGACGATGCGTCCGGGAAGCTGGCGGACCAGATCGGCGCGGACGGCCATGAGGCCCACGTACGGACCGCCGTAGCTCATCGGGATCCCGAGGGGCTGGCCGTCCCCCACCGCGACGTCGATGCCGCAGGCGCCAGGGGGCGCGAGCAGGGCGCAGGACACCGGGTCGACCGACGCGATCGCGAGCGCGCCGGCACGGTGGGCCGCCGCGGCGACCGCGCGAAGATCGACGAGCGTCCCGAAGAACGACGGGTTCGCGGTGATCAGGCCGGCCGCGCCGTCGGCCGCGGCGACGAGCGCAGCGGTGTCGGCCACCTCGACGATCTCGAGGTCGGGCCCCTGGGCGTAGGTGTGAAGGAGGGCGCGATGGTGCGGGTGGACGTCGTGCGACACGACGACCCGCCGCCGGCCGGTCGCGCGCACCGCCAGCATCGCCGCCTCGGCGACCGCGGTCGAGCCGTCATACAGGGAGGCGTTCGAAACATCCATCCCGAGCAGCTCGGCGACGAGCGATTGGTACTCCCAGATCGCCTGGAGCGTCCCCTGGCTCACCTCCGGCTGGTAGGGGGTGTAGGCCGTGAGGAACTCGCCGCGCGTCGCGAGGACCGGGACCGCGGCCGGGATGTACCGGCGATAGACACCGGCGCCGAGGAAGAACGGACCCGAGCCGGCCGGACGGTCCTCGGCCGCGAGCGCCGACAGGGCGGTGAACAGCTCGAGCTCGGAGAGCCCGTCGGGCACGCCGAGCCGCGGCGCGCGGGCCCGCTCCGGGATGACCGTCAGGAGCTCGTCGACCGAACCGATACCGATGGCCGCGAGCATCGCGGCCCGATCTTCGGGCGTGTGCGGCGAGTACGGGTTCCGGCCGGGACGGGCCACTAATCTCCGCCAGAGGCCGGGCTCTCGCCGATGTGCGCGCGATAGTCGGTGGGCGAGAGGAGCTGGCCGATCTCGCCGCGGTCGGCGATCCGGATCCGGAGCATCCAGCCGTCGCCGTAGGGGTCGGTGTTCACCAGTTCCGGCTTCTCGATGACCTTCACGTTGCGCTCCAGCACCTCGCCGGAGATCGGCGCGTAGACGTCCGACGCGGCCTTCACCGACTCGACGACCCCGAAGCTGGCGTGCTGCCGGACGGTCGAGCCCTTCTCCGGGAGCTCGACGAACACGACATCACCGAGCTGTTCCTGGGCAAACGCGGTGATGCCGACGAGCGCGGTCTCGCCGTCGGCGCGCACCCACTCGTGCTCCTTGGAATACCGGAGGTCGTCGGGGACCGCGCTCATCCCACTCATCTATGCACTCCTCTTCCAGAACGGCGTCTTCACGACTTTAGCCGGGACGTCGCGATCCCGAATACGGACCGCGACAGCGGTCCCGACCTTGGCCAGGGCCGCGGGCACGTAGGCGAGGGCGATGTTCCGCTGCACGGTCGGGCCGTAGGTGCCGCTGGTCACCAGACCGACGATCTCGCCGCCAGCGATGACCGCATGGCCATGGCGCGCGATGCCGCCATCGGTGATCAAGCCGACGAGCTTCCGTTCGGGTCCCGTCGCCTTCGCTGCGGCGATCGCCTCGCGACCGACGAAGTCCTTGTCCAGCTTGCAGGTCCAGCCGAGCCCGGCCTCGATCGGGCCGGTCGTCTCGTCGATGTCATTGCCGTAGAGCGAGAATCGGGCCTCGAGCCGGAGCGTGTCGCGCGCCCCAAGACCGATCGGGAGGAGGCCGAGCGCAGCACCCGCCGCGATGATCCGAGACCACACCGCGACCGCCCGATCGGCGTCGACGAACACCTCGAACCCGTCCTCGCCGGTGTATCCGGTCCGGGCGACGATCGCCCGCGCGCCGGCGACGCGTGCGGCGGTCACGCCGAACGGCGGAAGCGCCTCGATCGAAGCCTCGCGGACCTCAAGCTCGGTGACCGCGGACAGGATGACCGCGGCACGCGGACCCTGGACCGCGACGAGCGCCGTCGCGTCGGAGCGGTCGTCGAGCTTCACCTCCGAGCCGAGTCGCGCGGCGATGTGCGCGCGATCCTTCGCGATGTTGGAGGCGTTCACGACCACGAGGGCCTCGTCCTCGCGGAGCCGGTAGACGATGACGTCGTCGACGATGGTCCCGCGCTCGTTGCAGAGGAGCCCATAGCGTGCCTGGCCCACGGCGAGGGCGGCGATGTCGCTCGACACCAGGTGATCAAGGGCCGCGAGCGCGCCCGGACCGGTGACGTGGAGCTCGCCCATGTGCGAGAGGTCGAAGATCCCTGCTGCTGAGCGCACGGTGCGGTGTTCGGTGACGATCCCGGTCGGGTAGTGGATCGGCAGCTCGAATCCGGCGAACGGAACGATCTTTGCGCCGAGGCCGACGTGCTCGTCGTAGAGCGGGGTACGGCGCAGCGAGGCGTCGGTCACGACGCGGCCTCCTCGGGGGCCAGCGCCCGATCGAGGACGTCGCGGTACGTGTCGAAGGTCAGCATCCGGCGGGCCTCGCTCACGCTCACCCAGCACGCGTGGTCGTACTCATGATCGTGCAGCGACAGATCGCCGCCGATCGCCTCCATCAGGAAGAAGCTGACGAGCTTGTGGACGCGCTCGCCGCCAGCGGCGAACCAGTACTCCATGTCGCCGAGCGGCCGCACGATGCGGACGTCGAGCCCGGTCTCCTCGCGGACCTCGCGAAGCGCGGTGTCCTCACGCGTCTCGCCGGCGCTGGGGGTGCCTTTGGGGAAGACCCACGAGCGGTCGCTCGTCCGCCCCACGAGGACGACCTCGGGTCCCTGTTCGGCGGATCGAAGGACCACCCCGCCAGAGGCCGCTGCGGTCCGCACGCGCATCGGCCGGCGCGCATTCGGACGCGGCGCGGACATGGCGGGTCCTCCCTTGTGTCTCGACGGTATCGACGTTCATCAACGGCATCGACGCGGCGTCGACATGCTGAGAACAGTCATTCTGTCACGGCATTGGCCGCTTCGTACGCCGCGCGGAGCGCGAGCGCGACCGCGCCGGGGGACCAGGCCGCCACCGCGCGGCGCTGGGCTTCCGCCGCCAGCCGGGACCGGAGCAGTTGATCGCCGAGCGCCCTTTCGACCGCGGCGGCGAGCGCGTCGGCGCTTGGCGCGGCGCCGGGAAACAGGCCTCCCTCCCCGTCGCCGAGGACCTCGGCATATCCACCGCGTGCCGGAGCCACGACGGCGCAGCCCGCGGCCGCAGCCTCGCAGAGCGCCAGCCCCTGGGTCTCGCTGCGCGAGGCGCTCACGACGATCGTCGCGGCAGCGAGCACGTCGGCGAGCGCGGAAGTGTCGAGCTGCCCGAGGAGCCGGACGCGATCGGCGATCCCGGCGCGGGTCGCCGCGGCCCGCAGCTCGGCGTCGAGCGGGCCCGCGCCGGCGAAGGCCAGTATCGCGCTGTTCTCCGCGAGCGCGCGGAGCATGGCCACGAGATCGAGCGCCCGCTTCTCCACCGCGAGCCGCGAGATCGAGAGCAGGACCGGGACACCCTCGGCCACGCCGATGCGCGCCCGCCCGCGGTCGGCAGCGCCCCGGCCGAGGGCGGCGTCCACCGGCGCCGCGACGACGCGCACCGCACGAGCGTCACCGGCCGCACGAAGCTCGGCCGCAAGCTCCTCACACGGCGCGACGACCAGATCCGCGGCCGCGACGACGACGCCGGTATACGGCTCGAGGAGGGTCTTGGCCAAGGGCGCCGCAGCTCGGGCGTAATGCACGTACTCGTCGAAGCGGGTGTGGACCGTGACCACGAACGGCGCGCGAAGCGAGCGCGCCGCGGCAAGCGCGGCCCACGACGCGCCGAAGACCGAATGGGCGTGGAGCAGGTCCACACCGCGCGCACGCAGCCGGGGGGCGAGGCGTGGTCGGAACAGGGCGACGCGGTACCCCGGCGGAGAGCCGGGAATGTGGATGTCCGGCTCGGCGAGGTCGACATCGCCGTGCGGACCGACGACGGTCACGGTCGTACCCGATCCGCGGAGGGCATCCCGCTGGCGGCGCACGGCGACGGTCACTCCGGAGACATACGGGAGCGCGACGTCGGTGAGGAAGGCGACGTGCATCGTCCGGCGGCTTCGAGGCGGCGGGGGCTAGAGCAGCCGGGTGTTGTTGATGACCAGCGCGAACGAGCAGTGCAGGAATTCCGCAGCGCGCCGCGACAGCATCATCCGCGAGAGGAAGATCTCGAAGTACTCCATGAGCGGCGCGACCTCGGTATCGATGGTGAGCTCGAGGGTGATGAGCTTTTCCCGCCGGCTCACCTTGATCTCGGACGCGCTCGCGGCGTAGTTCACCCGGTCGTGGATGTCGAAGGTCGTGGTCTTCGGGTTGCGGACCCGGCTCCGGTGCACGTCGCTCTTGTCGGCGATGATCACCGCCGCCGAGACCGCGCTCACCGGGACGCCGCCCTCGGCCTCCTCGTGATTCGCGATCGCGCCCATGATCACCGCGATCTCCTCGTAGGTGAAGCCAAGGTCGACGAGGATGTGGTTCACCAGCAGCGCGCCGGTCTGGCCATGCTTCTCGCGGGTGATGACGTTGCCGATGTCGTGCAGGTACCCGGCGACGGCGGCGACCTCGGTGCGGCGCGCCTCATGCCCGAGCGAGCGGAGGATGAACCGTGCGCCGTCGGCCGTCGTATTCGCATGGCGCTCGCCGTGCTCGGTGTAGCCGATGGCGCCGGTCTGCGCGTTCGCCGAACGGATGTAGACCTTCACCCGCTCGTCCTTCTTCACGTCTTCGAGCGTCGGCCCTTGGCGCTTCGCCTCGGCGGGGGTCTTCGTCTTGGTCTCCGCCCGATGGACCTTGGTCTTCTCGTCGTCGGTCTTTGTGTCATCCGGTCCGGGACGGTGCGCGGAAGAGGCGGGAGGCATCCGCTGCACTCTAGTCCGTGGGGCCCGTATGGGGACGGAGGCGCCGTGCGGACCCGGGGCCGCACGGCGCTCGCCTCAGTCGCTACTTCTTCGGAGCGAACAGGTCGAAGAAGATCGGGAGCGTGCCGAGGATGCCAATGCCGATGAGCACGAATGTGGCGATGAGGGACGCACGCTCGCTGTAGTTCTTGCCCGCATGATGACGGTGGCAACGAGCCACGCCGCGAGGAACGCGGCGGTCGCGAGGATGACGGACTTCGCGGGAAGCGGTCCGCCGCCGCGGCTCGGGGCTAGGGAGATTCTGTTCCGCTCTGCGCGAGGATCGCGCGCGCCTCGCCATAGCCGCGCTGCAGTCGCTCGGCGACCTGCTGGAGCCAGCGCAGCTCGCTCAGCCCGGCGCGGCAGACGACCTGGCCGCGGGTGAACGCGAGCCACGGCTTGAGCGTCCCGCCGAGCAGGCCGAGCCAGGTCGCGGCCGTCGCGTCAACCTTGGGACCCTTGCCCTTCGGATCGGCGAGCTCCGCGCGGAGCGTTCCAGCGCCGGCCTGGAATTCGATCGCGCGAGCTCCGTCGGTGATCCGCAGCAGTGCGCGCCCGGCGGTGGCTCCCTGCAGCGCATCGAGCACCGCTGGCGTATCGGCCGCTTCGCCGAGGATGCGCAGCACCAGGTCGGTCACCGCTTCGGGGACCGCCTCGCCGCGCGCGGCGAGCGCGGTCGCCTCATCGAGCGCCGCGATGAGCCCGGCCGCGGTCATGCGAGCGGGAGGCTCGAGCTGACCCCGGCCGGCATCTCGGCCCCGCGATGGCGGAGCGAGTAGAACGCCGCGGCGCCGATCATCGCCCCGTTGTCGGTGCACAGGCGCGGCGCCGGCACGCGCAGCGGCACGCCGATGCGCCGCTGGATCTCGGCGCGGAGCGGCCCGTTGGCCGCGACGCCCCCGCCGAGCAGCACCGAGCGCACGCCGTGCTCCGCCGCGGCGCGCGCGGTCTTCGCGGCCAGGGTCTCGACGATCGCCTTCTGGAACGACGCGGCGACATCGTTCACCGGCAGCGGACCCTGCGCTTCGAGCGAACGCACCAGGCGGAGGACCGCGGTCTTCAGGCCGGAGAAGGAGAAGTCATACCGGTCCGCGAGCCAGGCCTTCGGCAGCGGGTAGGCATCCGGATCGCCGTCTTGCGCCGCGCGCTCGATGAACGGGCCGCCCGGGAAGCCGAGACCGAGCAGCCGCGCGACCTTATCGAACGCTTCGCCCGCGGCATCGTCGATCGTCCGGCCAAGAAGCCGAAAGCGGCGATGGCCTTCCATGAGCACCAGGTCGCTGTGCGCGCCACTCACCACGAGCACCACCGCCGGGAGGTCCGGCTCGGGCGGCACGTCCTCGGTCTCGGCGAGCCAGTTCGCGTAGACGTGCCCCTCGAGGTGGTTCACCCCGACGAACGGAAGGCCGGCGGCGAGGGCGAGTCCACGGGCGTAGTTCGCGCCGACGAGGAGCGCGCCGATGAGCCCCGGTCCGACGGTCGCGGCGATCGCGTCGATGTCGGCCAGGTCCATCCCCGCGTCCCGCAACGCCTGCGCGGTGAGCGGGTCGATCGCGCGAAGATGCTCGCGGGCCGCGATCTCGGGGATGATGCCGCCGGTCTGCTGGTGCATCGCCTGGGTCCCAATGACGTTCGCCCTTATGCGGCGGCCGTCCTCGACGACGGCGACACCGGTCTCGTCGCAGCTGGTCTCGATGGCGAGGATCTTCATGCCGGCTCGTCAAGCTCCTTGCGGAGCGTCGCCAGACGCTCTCGCACGGCTCGGTCGCCGAGCCGCTCGGTCCACATGATGAGCGCATCCTCGTTGTTGTCGCTGTAGTAGCGGCGCCGCACGCCGGCGCGACGGAAGCCATATTTCTCGTAGAGCCGCTGTGCCCCAAGATTCGACGCCCGCACCTCGAGGGTGAGCCACTCGGCGCTCATCGCCGCGGCGACCTCGAACAGCCGCTGGAGCAGCCGCTCGCCGATCCGCTGCCGACGGTTGTCGGGATGCACCGCGAACGTGGTGATGTGTGCCTCGTCGACCATGAGCCAGAGCCCGCCATACCCAACGATGCGATCGCCGGACCGGGCAACGACGTAGCGCGCGTTCCGATTCTGGGTGAGCTCGTGACGGAACGCGTTCGCCGGCCAAGGGACCGGGAACGAGGCCTGCTCGACCGCCTGCACCGCGTCCACGTCACTCAGCGTCATATCCGCGATCTCGACCGGGGCGACCGAGACCATCAGGTGGATCGCTTCGGCAGGCCGAGCGCCGCGTCGTCGGCCGGCGGCGGCGCGAATGGCTGATCGAACGAGCCCCGGGCCGCGGGCTGGCGCACGTAGATCGGCTCCAGCCCGCCGAGCGTGGTCTGCGGCCGCGCGGCGAGTGCCTGCCAGCCGAGCTCGGCGAGGTATCCGGCCCGCCGCATCTGCGCTGCCGGAGTGGCGAAGACCGCCTTGCTTCCGAGCAGGTCGCGGAGCGTGCTCTCGGCGTCGGCGTCGATCTCGCCGACGAACAGGGTGTGCGTCCCGATCTGCTGGCACAGCTCGGCGAGCGTCCCGACGATGAACGGCGAGCGCCGCTCCCAATGGCGATTGCGTTCCTGGTAGAACGCGGCGTAGTGGCTCGAGCGGCCGGCTGGGAGGATCGGACAGGTCCGGAGCTTCGACGCGGCATGCGGGTAGGCCAGCACGTCGAGCGTCGAAACGCCGACGAGCTGCGCTCCGAGGCCGCGGGCGAGCCCTTCGGCCGCCGAGATCGCGACGCGCAGGCCGGTGAAGGAGCCCGGCCCGGTCGCGACGGCGATCTTGTCGATCGCCGAGAGCGGCGTGCGGGTGCTCGCGAGCAGGCGTTCGATGCTTGGAAAGAGCTCTTCGGCGTGACGCCGCTGCGCGAGCCAGGTCTCCTCGCCCAGCACCGCGGTCCCGTCGTAGATCGCGACCGAGGCCCACGCGGTCGAGGTGTCGAGAGCGAGCAGCGCGCTCACGGACGCTCCGCGAACGCGTCGCCGCGCAGCGCCTCGAGGAGCCGCGCCGAGCGAGGCCCGGTCGCGGTGAGCGCGACGCGGCGCTTCGACTCGGCGATGTGCTCGATGCGCACGTCCAGACGGTCCGGCGGGAGGTCGTTGCCGGCCCGGTCGGGCCACTCGATCACCGTGATGCCGCCGGCCTCGAGGCACTCCTCCCATCCGGTGGACCCGAGATCCTCGTGTCGTAGGCGGTAGAGGTCGAGATGGAACAGCGGGAGCCGGCCGCCGGCGTGCTCGTGCAGGATGATGAAGGTCGGACTGGTCACGGCGTCCTCGTCGATGCCGAGACCGATCCCGATGCCCCGGGCGAGGACCGTCTTCCCCGCCCCGAGCTCGCCCCAGACGGCGATGACCTCCCCGGGGGCGGCATGCGCGGCAAGCCGCTCGCCCAAGCGCTCGGTGTGGAGCGACGAATGGCTCAGGAAGTCGATGGACGCCGCGTCATGACCCGACGCCAGTCGCGTGTTCGAATCTGCGCCGTTCAAGAACGAGGCGAATGGTAAGGCCGACGATCGATCCGACGACCGCGGCCCAGAGGCCGAAATACCAGTCCTGGGGCACCGCGCAGGCGATCGCGATGCCGAGCGTCCCGCAGCCGACCATTCCGGCAAGCGGGACGAACCCTCCGGCGAGGATGCCGGCCCGCAGGCGGCGGAGCCGCTTCGTCGTCGCAAGATAACGCTCGCGGCGCAGGATCTCGGCCTTCTCCGCTTTGTCGGTCTTTCGGGGCCGGGGCGCCGGATGTGAGGCCCGCCGGCCCTCGGCGGCGGTGTGGCGGGCACCCTGCCCGCGCCTACGCCGGGCGGGCATCGCCGGCCGTCATCTCGCTCATCTCGCTCATCTCGCTCATCGGGCTCATCGTGGGCATCTCCTCTAGCGGGGCGCGTCGATCGGCAGGACATTCGCCGCGGGAACGAATCCGTCGCCGGTGTCGATCGCGTCGGCATCGATCTCGCTGGGAAAGCGGATCACTCCGGCGAACGACCCACCGCTCTCGAACGGGCGGACCCCGCCGAAGTCGCTGGCCAGCAGGAGCTCGGGGGTGTCGGCGTCCCCGACCGGCAGGTCGGCGGGGGCGAACACGAGCAACCGGGCCGACGCGGTATGGATCGCCGCACGGCTGCCGGACAATGCGACGAGGCCGAGGTGCACCGGCAGCGGTAGCGGTGCGCTGCCGAAACCGAGGAGACAGAGGACCGTCGGCCGGTCGTCCGCGGCGCTCTGTCCACGAGCCCCGACGTCGTCTCCGTAGACCACGCGCAGCCCGCCCGCCGGGACGCCGCCGGCCACCAGCCCGCTGACGCCGCAGGCGTGCGCGCGGGTGATCGCCTCAGCGGCGACGCGCGTGCCTCCAACGACGATCCGATCGCGTAGGCGCACGTCGATGCGCGACGGAGCGAGCTCGTCCAGCGGGGCGTCGACACCGACATACAGGTCGCCGATCGCGTCGGGGCCGTAGCCGGCGATGCCCCCCAGCGCCCACGCGTCACCCTCGACGGTCACCGCGCCATCGTCGGAGCGAACGACGGTGCCGTCCATCGCCGAGCGGATCGACCAGCGTCCGGTGACCGGCGCGACGAAGAGGTCGCCCGAGGCGGTGCGGTGTAGGACGCGGCCATCGACCGGCGCGATGGCCGCCCGCGCGAGCCGGCGGCCGGTCCGCGCGAGGACCGTCCCCCGGGACACCTCGGCACCGACCGCGACGCGCATGACGCGATCGAGATCCGGGGGCGTCAGGCCCAGGGCCCGTGCGCCACTGACCCGGCGCGGCGAGCCCAGCGTCGTCCCGGCGGCGACCATGTCGCCGGCGCGCACCAGGTCGCCGACCGCCGCGCGGGTCGCCACGCCGAGCGGGAATGCGTGGGTGACGCTGGTGTGACCGTACCGCCAGGTCACGGCTCGGGCTCCGGCGCGAGCGCGTCGAGGGCGGCGTACCAGCGGGCGACCGTCGGCACGCGCTCGGCGTCCCGCAGCGGGAGCGCGACCGGACGACCGCGCACGTCGACCACGACGCCGCACGATCCGGCGATCCCGCGGACCAGAAGCGCGGCGCCGGGAAGCCGGACCTCGACCGCGCCGGTCGCCGGGACCGAGAACAGCGCACCCCGATCGAGCGCCGCATCACGAAGACCCTCGGATCCGTCCACCGTGACGCGCCCCTTCCGCGAGGGCGCGGCCGGCACGAGGAAGGCAAGTGGGACGGACGCGCCCGCGGCGGCACCGGCGAGGACCCGGAGCGGGTCGCCGCCATCCACGGCTCGCATCCGCGTGGCAAGGCCGCCGATCGCGAGGAGCGCGTCATCGCCGTCGCGAGACAACGACGCTGCGCCGGTGAGCGTGAGCGCGTCGGCGGCGAGCAGCACCCCTTGCGACGCGCGCGGGACGCCCGCGGCGACTCCGCACAGCGCGACCGTCCGCGTCGTGCGGAGCGTGGCGCCGAGGCCGATCGCGTCGGCCTCGCCCAGGAGGTGCCCGATCGCCTCGTGCGCGAGTGCCAGGACCAGGATGAGCCCCAGGCGATCCGCCGGAACGGCGTCCGGCCAGCGGGCGCGATTGAAGACCCGCTCGAGGAGCGTCGGCGCGTCGACCGCCCAGGGGATCCACCGCCGGACCGCGTCGAGGCCGGCGCGGGCGACCACGCGATCGGCGCCCGAGCCGCAGCCCAGGCCGGGCGCATGCACCGCCGTCACCTCGCCCGCAGCGGTGGCGTGCGCGACGGACGTGCTCCCGCCCGCCACGTCGACCACGAGCGCGGCTGCGCCGTCCCGGGCGGCCAGAAGACGCGCGACCTCCTCGACCGCCTCATCGCGCAGGACGAGCGCCGGGTCGGTGCCTCGCCGGAGGTCGCGGACCCGCCGGACGAGCGCCGATCGGCCATCGGGCCGGCGGGGATCAGGCAGGATCTCCACCGCGAGCCCGCCTCCCGCGGCGCGCAGCCGGGCCAGCGCGCGCGCGTCGCCGGAAACGAGCAGGCGTGGGGCCGCACCGACCTCATGACAGCCATAGCGCAGCGCTTCGACGAGCAGCTCGACGCCATCGGCGTCGCGCCGATGATCGGCGACGTGCGCGACGACCAGGTCTGGTCGCCCGGCACGGAGCACCTCCGCCTCCTCGGTGAAGGACAACGCCCCGCGTACGGTGCGTACCGCGACCAGCTCGGCCCCCGCCGCAAGCAGCGCGCCGCGCAGGGCTCGCTCGGCGGCGGCATCGGCGCCGCAGAGGATCGCGACGCGGACCGGATGACCGGTCGCCACGACCAGGTGGGCCAGGCCGGATGGCGTTTCTCCCCACCGGACGGTGGTCGGATCGGAGAGCACCGCGACGCCGTCGTGATCGATCGCCTCCCAGCGGATCAGGCGAGCCTCGTGGGCGACGTCGACCGTCGCCCGCTCTCGACGGTCGGCGGTCACCGTGCCGCGGCGGAGGCGGAGACGGAGACGGCTGTCACGGCGGCGGCAAAGGCGCGGAAGACTCCCTTCGCCTCGGGCGCAAGGTCGGAACGCTCGGGATGCCATTGCACACCAACGAGCCAGGGTCGCGCCGCGGCATCGATTTCCTCGAAGGCTTCGACCAGGCCATCGATCCGGGCGGTCGCGCGGAGACCCGGCGCCAGCGTCGCGTCGGTGACCGCCTGGTGGTGGTAGGAGTTCACCTGATGCGGGGCCGCACCCGACGCCTGGGCGAGGAGCGAATCCGGCGCCGCGGTCACAAGGTGCGGGACGAGCGGGCCGTGCTCATCCGAATGACCGGCACGGTGCTGCACCAGCGACCCGCCCAGCGCGACGTTCACCAGCTGGAACCCACGGCAGATGGCGAGGATCGGGATGCCGCGCGCCCGGGCCAGCGCGAACAGCGCGAATTCGGTCTCGTCGCGCTCGGGGAATGGCGGCTCCGATCCGTCCGGCACCGCGCCGTAGCGCTCTGGCGCAACGTCCTCACCCCCGGAGAGGCAGAGGCCGGAGATGTCTTGCGGAAGCGCATCGCCCGGCTCGACGGCGACGACGGCGAGGCCCACGTCGGTCAGGCCGCGGAGGTAGAGGTCGCGCGCCCAGCGGCATCGTGGGCGATCGTGGCCGCAGAGGGTGAGGGCGACCGGTCGGCTCATGGCGAAAGTATGCCGTCGATCG
The DNA here is from genome assembly GCA_043750135.1 of Chloroflexota bacterium. GTDB lineage: Bacteria > Chloroflexota > Limnocylindria > P2-11E > P2-11E > UBA4735. Next base: position 23,044 of record JAYVCA010000055.1, read on the forward strand.
GACGACGGGGTCGTACCCGCTGCTGGTCCACCGTGAGGAGCGCGCGATCCCCGTCAGCGCGGCGTGCCGTGCGCGCGGCTCGGGTGTTGACTCCCCGGCCCTCGGGTCGTATACAACCACTTAGATATGCAACCAGTTAGTTATGGACCGCGAGCAGGGAGCCGCCTCGACGCGACGTTCGCCGCTCTTGCCAGCCCGACCCGCCGGGCGATCCTCGCCCGGCTCGCCTCCAAAGAGGCGTGCGTGACGGAGCTCGCGGAGCCGTTCGCGATGAGCCAGGCCGCGGTGTCGAAGCACCTGAAGGTGCTCGAGCGCGCCGGCCTTATCTCACGCGGCCGCGACGCGCAGCGCCGGCCGTCACGGATCGAGGCGAAGCCGCTCGCCGAGGCGACGGAATGGCTGGAGCGCTACCGGAAGATCTGGGAGGGCAATTACCGGCGGCTCGACGCCCTCCTCGCGGAGCTGCAGGCCGACCTGAAGGACGTCCGCACGACACGTGAAAAGAACAAAGGAGGGCATCGACGATGACAGGTACCGGAACCCTGCAGATCGCCACACCCACGGACCGCGAGATCGTCATGACGCGGGTCTTCGACGCGCCGCCCGACCTCGTCTTCGATGCCTGGACGAAGCCCGAGCTGCTGAAACGCTGGCTCGGGGTCCGCAACGGCTGGACCTTCGCGGTCTGTGAGGTCGACCTCCGCGTCGGGGGCGCCTATCGGTACGTCTGGCGCGGACCGGAAGGGAACGAGATGGGCCTGGGCGGCGTGTTTCGCGAGATCGTGCGCCCCGAGTCCGTCGTCAACACCGAGAAGTTCGACGAATCCTGGTATCCGGGCGAGGCGCTCGTCACGCTCGTGCTCGTCGAGAGCGATGGAAAGACCACCGGTACGAGCACGGCCCGCTACGAGTCGAAGGAGGCCCGTGACAGCGTGCTCCGGTCAGGGATGGAGGTTGGTGTCGCCGAGAGCTACGACCAGCTCGACCAGATCCTGGCATCGCTGCCGAAGACGAAAGGAGGAATCTGATGCAGAAGATCACCACGTTCCTGACCTACACCGACCGCGCGGAGGAGGCCGCGAACTTCTACGTCTCCCTGTTCAAGAACTCGAAGGTCGAGAACACGATGCGCGCCGGCGATGCCGTGATCAGCGTCTCCTTCAGGCTGGAGGGCCAGGAGTTCATCGCGCTGAACGGCGGACCGTCGTTCAGCTTCGCTCAGGGCATCTCGCTCTTCGTGAGCTGTGCCACGCAGCAGGAGATCGACGAGCTCTACGACAGGTTGTCTGCGGGCGGTGAGAAGGAGCCATGCGGCTGGCTCAAGGACCGGTTCGGCGTCTCCTGGCAGGTGGTGCCGCCGATCCTCGGCGAACTGCTCGGAGACAGCGACCCGGAGAAGGCGAGCCGCGTTCTCGAGGCCATGCTGAAGATGCAGAAGATCGAGATCGCCGAGCTGGAGCGAGCACATAAGGGGTGATCAGGCACGCGGATCCTCGTGCAGCGTCGCCCGGTCGATGAGCTCGATGAGCACGCCGTCGGCGGCGCGCGGATGCAGGAAGGCCACGTCACCGTGCGCGCCGGTGCGCGGCTCACGGTCCACCAGCTCGACGCCGGACGCGGCAAGATCGCGGAGCGTCCCCGCGAGGTCGTCGGCGATGAAGCAGAGGTGATGGAGCGTGGGCCGTCCACGTGCTGCGAGGAAGGTCGCCACACCCGACGTGGTGTCCAATGGCTCGATGAGCTCGATCCGGCTCGTCCCGGCGACGAGGAAGACCGCGCGCACACGCTGATCGGGCAGGTCCTGGACCGGACCGGCGACGAGACCCAGGGTCTCGCGATAGAAGGGGAGCGCCGCGGCGATCGACGGGACCACGACCGCGACGTGGTGCAGCTCGCCGGGGAGCGGGGTGCGGCCGGTCACCCGCGATCGTTCGGCAGGTACGTGCCGAAGACCTCGCGCAGGTCGGCGCAGATCTCACCGAGCGTCACGTTCGCCTCGACCGCCGTCTCGATGAACGGGATGAGGTTCGCGGTGCCGGCCGCGGCGACGCGAAGCGCCGCGCGGCCCGCGTCGGAGGCGGCGCCGTCGCGGGAAGCGCGCAGCGCCGCCAGCCGCTCGCGTTGGCGCTCACCGACCGACTCGTCGACCCGCGTCGTCGGGACGATGTCCTCAGCGCCCTCGGTCGCGAAGGCATTGACCCCGACGATCTTCCGCTCGCCCGACTCGACTTCGCGCTGGTAGCGGTACGCCGACTCCTCGATCGCGCGTTGCTGATGCCCCCGTTCGATGCCGGCAAGCGCGCCGCCGAGGGCGTCGATCTTGGCGATCTCGGCGAACGCCCGGTCCACCAGATCCGCCGTGAGCTGCTCGACCAGGTAGGCCCCGGCCAGCGGATCGATCGTCTCGGCGACACCGGATTCCTCGGCGATGATCTGCTGGGTCCGCAGGGCGATGCCGGCGGACTCCTCGCTCGGGAGCGCGAGCGCTTCGTCGTACGCGTTCGTGTGGAGCGACTGCGTGCCTCCGAGCACCGCGGCAAGCGCCTCGATCGCGGTCCGCACGATGTTGTTCCGCGGCTGCTGCGCGGTGAGCGTCGAGCCCATCGTCTGGGTATGGAAGCGCAGCGCTCGGGCCGCTGGGCTCGCGACGCCGAAGCGCAGGCGGGTGATCCGCTCCCAGATGATGCGTGCGGCGCGGAACTTCGCGACCTCCTCGACCAAGGTCGCGTTCGCCGCGAAGAAGAACGAGAGCTGGCCGACGAAGGATCCCACCGGCAGGCCGCGCGCGACCGCGGCCTCCACATACGCGATCGCGTTGGCGAAGGTGAACGCGAGCTCCTGCACCGCATCCGCCCCGGCCTCGCGGATGTGGTAGCCGGAGATCGAGATCGTGTTCCAGCGTGGGAGCGTCGCGCTGCAGTGCTCGAACACGTCGGTGACGAGCCGAAGCGAGGCACGCGGCGGGAAGATGTACGTCCCGCGCGCGATGTATTCCTTCAAGATGTCGTTCTGGGTGGTCCCGCCAAGACGACCCAGCGCCGCCCCTTGACGCTTGGCGACCGCGACGTACATCGCGAGGAGGATCGGCGCCGTCGCGTTGATCGTCATTGACGTCGTCACCTGCTCGAGCGGGATGCCATCGAACAGCCGCTCGAGATCGGCGAGCGACGAGATCGAGACGCCGACCTTCCCCACCTCGCCCGCGACCCGCGGATCGTCCGCGTCGTAGCCCATCTGGGTCGGCAGATCGAATGCGACCGACAGACCGGTCTGCCCATGCGCGAGGAGATACCGATAGCGCGCGTTCGACTCCTCGGCGGTCCCGAATCCGGCGTACTGGCGCATCGTCCAGAGCCGGCCGCGGTACATCGTCGGCTGCACGCCGCGGGTGAACGGCGGCTCGCCGGGATACCCGATCGCGGCGATCGCGGCCTGGTATGCGGCGTCCGGTATGGCGTACGGCGGCATCGGCTCGCCATAGCTGGTCTTGAACGATCCTCGTTCGGCCATCATCGGATGCTAGGACGCCAGGGCGGCGGGAGCGGGCGAAGGGTCCCGGCGCCTAGCGCGCCCGGAGGATGAGGGTGCCTTCGCCTGGACCAACAGCCGAGCGGGTGAGCGGCAGCGGGTGGAGCAGGCCGGCGCGCCACAGCCCGGTCTGGTCGCCGTGGTGGCGGGCGGCCGGCTGCCCGGACTGACCGAGCGGGAGCACCGCGCGCGCGAGATCCAGATCGCCGAGATCGACGACGATCCCCTCCAGTCCACCCCCGGCCCCACCGCTGGCCGGCGGGTCGAACGGACCCGACGAGAGGAATCGCCCGAGCCCGGCCGGAAGGATCGTCTCCAGCGGATGGCGGAACGTGATCGCCGCCAACGGCACCGCCGCCGACGGCTGCCGTAGCTGACGGGCTTCGCCGCTGGGGGGATCGAACGCCACGCGGCCCGCGGTGGCCGTGCCGATGTGTCCGGCGGCGTCGGCGTAGCAATATGCCGGGGTGCCGCCGTGCGCGGCCGCGAGCGCCGCGCTGAACGTCGCCGGATCGCCCGCTCGGGCAAGCGCCAGGCCCGCATCGAGATCGCCCAGGAGGCTCACCCCAGGGGCGGCGACGAACGACCAGGCGATCCGCCGGTTGTGACCGATCGCGATCCCGGGGATCCCGGGGGCGGCAAACCCCACCAGGTCGTCCTCTGGCCCGGAGAGCGCGACCGCGTACCAGAGCGCCGGATCGCGCTGACCGGCGAGGCGCGGGTCGCCCTGCAACGATGGATGGCCGGAGGCGGTGCGCGATCCGGCGAGGGCGGCGCAGCTCGCCCCGGCGTCGGTGCCCGCCCCGGCGACGAACCGGCCGAGCGGGGAGGCGGCGGTCCGCTCCTGACCGAGGACCCGTTGAACGACGAGCGTGTCGGCCACCGTCCAGGGGACCGGACGAAAGCCCAGGATGGTGAACTCGAGCGGGAGCGACTCGCCGTGCTGCTCCAAGAACTTGTTCACTCCGTCGGCGTACGCCTGCGCCGCGGCGCGGGCCGCTTCACCAAGACGAGCGCCATCCGCCGCCGCCCCGGCGGCGAGCCCGCTGGCCGCGGCGAACCCATCGCTCTCCGCGCCTTCAGGCCCGATCGCCGCGGCGAGCTGACCCCGCCCGGCGCGCCGCAGGAGCTCGATCTGGAAGAGCCGGTCCTGCGCCACGACGTAGCCCTGCAGGTAGAAGAGATCGTGGGTCGTGCGGGCGAAGATGTGTGGCACCCCCCAGTCATCGCGGATGATCTCGGCCCGCTGGTCGAGCCCCAGCAGCCGCATATCGGCGTCGATCGTCGGCAATGGCCGGTACAGCAGGATGAGAACGGCGAGGACCAGCGAGGCGACGAGGATGAGCGCAGCCGACGCGACCACCACGCGGCCGCGCCGGGCGATCGCGCCAGGTGGTCGGGAGCGCTGACTCACCCCCGCGTATCTGGAGCGATGACCACCAGGAGCGTCCCCCCATCGACCGTCGCGCCGACCCCCGCACCGAGCTTCGTCACCGTGCCGGCCTGGGGGGCCCGAAGCTCGTTCTCCATTTTCATCGCCTCGAGCGTGACCAGGGGCGCGCCGGCCTCAACACGTGCGCCCTCGACGACGTGGATCGCCTTGAGGAGACCGGGCATCGGCGCCCGGACCTCGACGCGACCGCCGGCCTTGCGGCCGCCCCGGCGCGCCGCAGCGACCGCTCGCTCGTCCGCGACGTCGGCCCGCGTCTCGATGCCATCCACCCAGAGGCGAAGTGGGTCGCGGCCGAGGAGCGCGATCTCGTGCGCCGCGCCGTCGATGGTGACCGACCAGAGCGCGCCGGCGACGACCTCGGTGACCACTGCGGCAACGACCGCGTCATCCACGAGTGCGCGCCCGTCGGCGGTGGTCTCGACGCGCAGCAGCGTGTCGGCGATCCGGACCTCGTACCTCATCGGCGCGCGTCCAGGCGGGCCGCGCGCGTCCACGCCGATGCGGCCGCATCGGCGGCGGCGGCCGTCCGCCGTTGCAACCCGACGGCGATGAGCGCCGCGGCCTGCGCCGCGGTGTCGTTCAGGTCCGGCGGGCGGGCGTCCGACCAATGCGTCGCGACGTAATCGGTGTCGTACCGCCCGGCGACAAAGTCCGGCTCGGCAAGGACGTGGGCGTGGAACGGAAGCGCGGTCGGCAGCCCGGCGATGATCGTCTCGCGGACCGCACGGCGTGCGCGGGCGATCGCGATCAGGCGGGTGGGCCCGCTGACGATGATCTTGGCGAGCAGCGGGTCGTACTCGTTCGGGACGGTCAGGCCGGCCGCGAGCGCCGAATCCACTCGCACGCCAGGGCCGAGCGGCTCGCGGACAAAGGTGAGCCGGCCCCCCGCGGGCAGGAAGCCGGCGTACGGATCCTCCGCGGTGATCCGCAGCTCGATCGCGACGCCATCGCGGCGGATCTCCTCCTGCCCGAAGGGCAGCCGCTCGCCCGCGGCGATCTGGAGCTGAAGCGCCACGAGATCCAGGCCGGTGACGAGCTCGGTGACCGGGTGCTCGACCTGGAGCCGGGTGTTCATCTCGAGGAACGCGAAGCTCTCGTCGGGCGAGACGAGGAACTCCGCGGTGCCGGCGCTGGTATACCCGGCAGCGCGGGCGATGCGTACCGCGCTCTCCCCCAGGCGAGCGCGCAGCTCCGCAGTGACCGATGGGCCGGGGGTCTCCTCGATGAGCTTCTGGTGCCGCCGCTGGATCGAGCAGTCGCGCTCGCCGAGCCACACGACGTTCCCCTGCTGGTCGGCGATGACCTGGACCTCGATGTGTCGCGCGTTCGTGATGAGCCGCTCGATCAGGATCCGCGCATCGCCAAAGGCGGTCGTCGCCTCTCCGGTCGACCCACGCCACGCCGCGGCCAGCTCGTCCGCGGAACGCACGACGCGCATCCCCTTCCCCCCGCCGCCAGCGGCCGGCTTCAACAGCAGCGGGTAGCCGATCCGCTCCGCGGCTTCCCGAGCCGCGGCTTCGTCGCTGATGGGGTCCGGCGTCCCTGGGGCGACCGGCACGCCGGCATCGCGCGCGATCCGGCGCGCGCTCGTCTTCTCGCCGAGCGCACGTTGGACCGCCGCGTCAGGCCCGACGAAGATCAGGCCCGACTCGGCGACCGCCTGGGCGAAGCCGGCGTTCTCGGAGAGGAAGCCGTAGCCGGGATGGATCGCGCCGGCGCCGGAGCGCTTCGCGACGGCGATGATCCGGTCGCCGTTCAGATAGCTCTCCGCGGGGGCCGCGCCGCCGATCAGGTAGGCCGCGTCGGCGAAGCGCACATGCGGCGCCGCCCTGTCGATGTCGCTGTACACCGCGACGGTGCGCAGGCCCAGGTCGCGGCAGGTGCGCATGATCCGCAGCGCGATCTCACCGCGATTGGCAACCAGGACGGTGTCGAAGGGGCGGCGGCTCAGAGCGGGATGTTGCCGTGCTTCTTGCGGGGGTTGCTGTCGCGTTTCCCCGCAAGCGAGCGCAGCGCCGCGATCAGACGCGGGCGAGTCTCGTGCGGCTCGATGATGTCGTCGAGATAGCCGCGCGCGGCGGCGATGTAGGGGTTCGCGTAGCGTGCGACGTAGTCGGCGACCAGCTCCGCACGCCGCGCGTCTGGATCCGCCGCGGTGGCGAGCTCGTCCTTGTACAGGATGTTCACCGCCCCCTCGGGGCCCATGACCGCGATCTCCGCGCCAGGCCAGGCGACGTTGTAGTCGCCGCGCAGGTGCTTGCTCGACATCACGTCGTACGCCCCCCCGTAGGCCTTGCGAATGATGACCGTGAGCTTCGGCACGGTCGCCTCGGCGTACGCGTACAGCAGCTTGGCCCCGTTGCGGATGATGCCGCCGTGCTCCTGCGCGGTGCCTGGCAGGAAGCCCGGGACGTCCACGAGAGTGACGAGCGGGATGTTGAATGCGTCGCAGAACCGCACGAACCGCGCGGCCTTGATCGACGCATTGATGTCGAGCACCCCGGCAAGGACCATCGGCTGCTGCGCCACGACGCCGACGGTTCCCCCATCGAGGCGGGCAAAAGCGCAGAGGATGTTCCGGGCCCAGCCCTCGTGGACCTCGAGCAGCCGGCCGTCGTCCACGACGCGGCGGATGACCTCGATCATGTCGTACGGCTTGGCCGCCGACTCAGGGACGAGCGTGTCGAGCTCGCGGTCCTGCCGGTCGATCGGATCGTCGGTCGGCAGGCGTGGCGCGCCATCGAGGTTGTTCGATGGGAGATAGCCGATGAGCAGGCGCAGGAGGGTCGCGCAGGCGACCTCGTCATCGGCGACGAAATGCGCGACACCGGAGGTGCGTGCGTGGGTATCCGCGCCACCAAGCTCGTCAAAGGTGACGTCCTCATGGGTCACGGTCTTCACCACGTTCGGTCCGGTGACGAACATGTAGGAGGTGTCGCGGACCATCGCGACGAAGTCGGTGATCGCCGGCGAATACACGGCGCCCCCGGCGCAGGGCCCCATGACCGCGGACAGCTGCGGCACGACGCCGCTCGCCAGCACGTTGCGCAGGAAGATGTCGGCGTACCCGCCCAGCGAGACCACGCCTTCCTGGATCCGCGCGCCGCCGGAATCGTTGAGGCCGATGATCGGCGCTCCGTTGCGCACGGCTAGATCCATGACTTTCACGATCTTCGCCGCGTGCGCCTCGGCGAGCGAGCCGCCGAACACGGTGAAGTCTTGGGAGAAGACGTAGACCAGGCGCCCATCGATGCGGCCGAACCCGGTGACGACGCCGTCGCCCATGACCTGCTCGTCCGCGGCCGAGAGCTCGCTCGGCCGCGCGAGGACGAACGCGTCGAGCTCGGTGAACGAGCCGTCGTCAACGACCAGCTCGATCCGCTCGCGGGCGGTGAGCTTTCCCTTGGCGTGCTGCTGCTCGATGCGGGCCTCGCCGCCTCCGCCGGCCGCCTGCGCGCGCATCGCCTCCAGGCGCTCGATCGGCGCCGACGCGCTGCCGGTACCCGATCGGTCCGCGCCACCGGACGCCGCGGTCATCGCGTCGGGTCCATGCGTCGAGCCATCGCCTCGGAGGATAGGACGCGGCGTGCCTAGACTCTGGCCGACCGGTCAGGAGACCGGTTCGGGGAGGACAGGTCATGACCACCGAGCTACACATCGCGCTCGAGGACCGGCCCGGCGCGCTCGCCTCGCTGGCGGAGGCCCTTGGCGAGGCCGGGGTGAACCTGGACAGCCTGTCGGGAAGCGGCGCGACCGGCGCCAAGGGATCGGCGCGCATCATCGTGACCGACGCGGCCCGGGCGCTGAAGGCGATCGAGGCGGCCGGCCTCACCGTCACGACCGAGCGTGAAGTCCTGATCGTCGAGCTCGACGACAAGCCCGGCGAGCTGGCCAAGCTCGCCCGCAAGCTCGCCGACGCGCACATCAACCTCGACGCCGCCTACCTCCTGGGTCAGGGCCACGGAAAGAAGGAGATCGTCCTCGGCGTCCCGGACGTGGCCAAGGCCCGGGCGATCGTCGGCGGCCGCTAGGCGTGGCGACGGCGGAGGAGATCAAGGGAAAGATCGCGGTGGTGATGTTCGACCAATACGGGACCGTGGTCGACATGCAGCGGGGCCTGACCGAGATCGCGACCCCGTTCCTCACGGACAAGGGCTGGACCGGGAACCCCGGCTCGTTCGTCACCTGGTGGCGCCGGACGCATTTCGAGAACTCGATGATCGACGCGCTGTTGCACAAGACCCACACGGCGTATCGCGAGATCGGCCACGCCGCCGTGGCGTACACGATGGACCGTGCCGGCATCGCCTACACGCCGGAAGAGGTGCGCTACCTCGTCGGCTGCATCGAGCGTTTGAAGCCGTTTCCCGACGCGCCCGCGGCGCTCGCCCGGCTCAAGTCGAAGTTCAAGATCGTGGTCCTGTCGAACGGTGACCCGGACATGCTCGAGGCGGCCAAGCCGTACCACGGCATCCCATTCGATCGGGTGATCTCGGTGGCCGAAGCCGGCTCCTTCAAGCCGCACGTGGCGACGTACACCACGGCCGCCAAGATCATGGGTGTGCGCCTCGACGAGGTCCTGTTCGTCGCGAATCACGCGTTCGACTGCATCGGCGCGAAGGCCGCCGGGATGCACACCGCCTTCATCGACCGCCGCACGCGTCCATTCGGCGGCACGCCCCACCAGCCGGACCTCGTCTTCGACGACCTGACCTCGCTCGCCGACGCCATCGCCTGATGCGGCCCGGCGACGAAAGAGATCGCGCGCCATCCATCGACGAACAGGCCGCCCGTCGCGCGTTCGAGAACGCGCTCGCGACGTACCGGCAGGACTTTGGCACCTTCTTCCTCGCGCGCCTCCTCGGCCTGGAGATCAGCTACCCCGGCGAGACCTGCGCGATCACGTTCGCGCCGGCGGAGTTCCTGTTCAACCCGCAGGGAACGCTGCACGGGGGCGTCATCGCCACGGTGATGGACATCTCGATGGGTCACTTATTGAACCGTGCCGCGGGCCCCGGCGCCACGCTCGAAATGAAGACGCAATATCTGAAGGCGGCGCGAGCCGGGACGCTCACCTGTACCGGCCGCTTCCTTCGCCGGGGAACGAGCATCTCGTACCTCGCCTCGGAGCTCATTGACGGTGACGGCGATCTGGTGGCCTTCGCCACGGCGACCTGGCGGTCGCTCGGCCCGCCGGACGCTGGCTCAGCTCCTAATGCTTCAGGTTCACCGTGACCGACTTCCGCTGGGTGAACCCATCGAGCATGCCCTCCAGTGAGAACTCCCGGCCGATGCCCGACTGCTTCATGCCTCCGTAGGACATGCCCGGGAGCTGGCCGAGACCGCGGTTCACCTGCACCCACCCTGACTCGATGCGATGCGCGGTCGAGAGCGCCTGTCCGATGTCCCGGCACCACACGTAGGCGGCGAGCCCGTAGTGGGAATCGTTCGCCATCCGGATCGCCTCGTCCCGGTCGGTCCAGGGGATGACCACGAGCACCGGGCCGAAGATCTCCTCGCGCGCCAGGCGCCAGTCGTTGTCGGCGGCGGTGAAGATCGTCGGGGTGACGAAGTAGCCCTCCGACAATGGTCCCTCCCCGGGCGGACGGCCACCGACGGCCACGCCACCGCGCTGGAGGCCGTCCTCGATATACGCGCAGACCTTGTCGAATTGGCTCTTGTTGATGATCGAGCCCATATCGGTCGCCTCGTCGAGCGGATCGCCGACGGTGAATGCCCCGGCCTTCTTCACCAGCCGGTCGAGGAAGGAGTCGTGGATCGAGGCATGCAGGAAGAGCCGCGAGCCCGCGGTGCAGGACTGCCCCTGGCGGGTGAAGCGCATCCCCGCCAGCACGCCGTCGGCGGTCGCGTCGTCATCGGAGTCGGGGAACACGATGGCCGGGCTCTTGCCGCCGAGCTCGAGCGAGACCGGCACGATCCGGTCGGCGGCGGCATGCATCACCAGCTTCCCGACCTCGGTCGAGCCGGTGAAGGACAGCTTCCGCACTGCCGGGTGCGCGGTGAGTGCGGCCCCGGCCTCGTGCCCGTAGCCGGTGACGACGTTCAGCACGCCCGCGGGTAGATGCTGCGCGCAGATCCGGGCCATCCGGAGCACGCCCAGCGGCGCGTCCTCCGCCGCCTTGAGCACGAGCGTGTTGCCCGAGGCGATGGACATCGCGATCTTCAGCGCCGAGAGCTGGACCGGCGCGTTCCACGGGACGATGCCGCCAACGACGCCCAGCGGCTCGCGCCGGTTGTACACGAGGAGGTCCTCGCCCAACGGGATCACCTCGCCCTTCAGCTCCTGCGCGGCGCCGCCGAAGTAGCGGAGGATGTCGGTCGCGCTGCGGACCTCCGGCCGGGCCTGGGTCCGGAGCGCATTCCCGGTCTCGGTGGCGATGATGCGGGCGAGCGCTTCGGCGTCGGCCTCGACCAGATCGGCGATCCGGAGCAGAGCGAGGCCGCGGTCGCGGGGCGGCGTCGCCCGCCACCCGGGGAAGGCCGTAGCCGCGGCCCGGCAGGCCCGGTCGACATCCGGCTCGCGGCCGCGCGGGACCGTGGCGATCACCGAGCCGCGACGGGCGGGGTTCTCGACATCGATCGTGCCGCCGTCCCGCGCGTCCACCCACTCGCCACCGATGAGCATCTGCTGCGCCGCCGCCGTGCCGGTCACGCCTTCGCCTCAGCGCGATCCATGACCTTGAACACCGCCGAGAAGTCGCTGCGGCCGTGCCCCTGCTGGCTGGCGAGGGCGTAGAGCTGCTGCGCCGCGGCGGCGAGGGCGAGTGGCAGCCGCAGCTCCGACGCTGCGGCCATGATCAGGGTGAGGTCCTTGTGCATGAGGTCGACCATGAAGCCCGGCGCGAAGTCACGCTCGCTCGGTGCGGTCGGCACCAGGCCGGCGACCGGAGGCCGGGTCTGAAGGGCCCAGCAATTCCCGGAGCTCTTCGACATGACGTCGAACAGCACCTTGGGGTCGGCGCCGAGACGCTCGCCGAGGGCGAACGCCTCAGCGACGGCGACGACCGAAGCACCGGCGACCAACTGGTTGCAGAGCTTCACCGCCTCGCCCATCCCCGCGGCGCCGCAGTGGATGATCGTCCGGCCCATTGCCCCGAGCAGGTCGCGCTGCGACTCGAGGTCCCCCTCGTCCCCCCCGACCATGATCGTGAGGGTTCCCTCGGCGGCGCCGGTCGAGGAGCCGCTCACCGGCGCATCGAGCATCGAAGCCCCGGTGGCCGCGACCTCGCCCGCGATACGGCGGCTCGTCCCCGGATCGATCGTGCTCATGTCGATCACGACCATCCCCGGCGCGAGGCCGGCGATCACGCCATCCGGTCCGCGGTACGCCGCCTCGACGTGGCGCGAGGCCGGGAGCATCGTCACCACGACGTCCTGGCCGCTCGCCGCCTCGCGGCCATTCGCGGCGGCACGGGCGCCGGCCGCGACGAGCACGCGGATCGCACCCGAGTCGAGATCGAACACGGTGAGCGCATGGCCGGCCTTCGCCAGGTTCAGGGCCATCGGCCCGCCCATGACACCAAGACCGACGAATCCGACGCGCTTGGCCATGGCCTGCCTCCCGGGTGAAATGCGAGGACGCTGCCGCGATGCTATCGCCGCCCGGCCATACGCCGCGCTGTCCCTACCGATAGGTCGCGGGCGCCGCCGTCCAGCGCGCGAAGGCAGCAGCGTCGTGGGACGGGAACGCCCGGTCAAGGTCGCCATCCACCAGATCACGGATCGCCGCAAGCGAGGCGCGAGCGGCGGCCGGATCCGGGGCCGGGATGTCGTCGCGCTCGAGATTCTCGCGGGTGAACGCGGCGTCGCCGCAGAGCACGACGCGGCCGGACCGGGCAAGATCGAGCACCAGCGATTGGTGCCCTGGTGCGTGCCCCGGGGTCGGGACCACCGCGACGCCCTTCGCGATCTGCGCCCGGCCGGATGTCGGCAGATAGCGGAGGGAGGGATCGTCCCAGTAGATCGCCGGGAAATTCGCCCGCCCTTTCGCGTATGCGAGCTGATCCGCTTGGACGACGAACGTCGCCTTCGGGAAGGCGCGGTTGTTGCCGGCGTGGTCGAAGTGCAGATGGCTGTTCACCACGATGCTGATATCGTCCGGCCGCACGCCGAGGCCGGCGAGGCGCGACACGATCGCATCCTCCGCGCGCATCGTCACGACCAGATCAGGCTGGGAGCCGAAGGTCGCGTCAGGCCGGTCGACGTGCACCGGATGGAGCCCGGTATCGAAGAGGATGAGTCCCTCGGGGCAGCGGATGAGCGCCGACCAGACCGGCTGCTCCACCGGCTCGTCGCGCTCGGGGTGGTCGAGCCACGGCGCGAACTGGCCGCGCGGCAGCCGCACGCCACCGGTGCGGAAGATCGTGAGCTCCCTCAGGAGCGGAGCAGCTCTTCGACCGCGGCGTAGGGGTCGACGTCGCGACGCGCGACCCGGGCCACCGCATCCTCGAGGCGCCCAGGCCCGATCCGGTCCTCGAGGCGGCGGATGAGCGCCTGCTGGAGCAGCGACTCGACCTCGGCGCGGGCGGCAGCGGCGCGCCGGCGCTCGTGCTCGCCG
>JAYVCA010000056.1:0-8660 GCA_043750135.1 Chloroflexota bacterium
ACATGAGCAGCTGCGCCGGGGCAGTGCGCCACCGCCCGCTGCGAGCAGCCGCCGCCCCATGCTGGCAGGATGACCACATCGACACGACTCGGGTGGACCTCTGGCTATGGGCGGTCCGGCTCTACAAGACTCGTTCGGCGGCGACGGCCGCCTGCCGAGGCGGCCATGTCCGCGTGAACCGCGCGGCGGCCAAGGCGGCGACGTCGGTGAAGGTCGGCGACCGGATCGAGGCGTTCGTGGAGCGCGAGCGCATCCTCGAGGTGGTGGCCGTCATCGACAAGCGGGTCGGGGCGGCGGTGGCGGCAACGTGCCTGGTCGACCACAGCCCGCCGGTCCCGGTCGTCTCGCGAGAGGCACCGGTCTTCGTCCGCGAGCGCGGCGCTGGCCGCCCGACCAAGCGCGAACGCCGCGGACTCGACCGCCTCAGAGGGCCATGAACCGAGTGACTGCCGGGCCATTCGCCCTCCCAGCGAGGGACGTTCGGCCCTTTTTTTCAATGGACGTGCGCCATACGTTCGCGCTCGGAGGTTCGCCTCATGAAGGTCCTTTTCGCGACCGATGGCCGAGTGCCGTGAGCACGAAGGTGATGCCCACGCCACGTCCTCCGAAGTCCGACCGTGACATCCAGATCGAGGTGCTCGCCGAGCTCAACCGCGATGGTCGCCTCACGCCGGCAGAAGTCGGCGTCGAGGTCACCGGCGGTGTCGTGACGCTCACCGGTACGGTCTCGCGCCTTGAGAAGATCGACGCCGCTTCTGACGTAGCGGTCAGCATGCCTGGTGTGCGTGACGTCGCGAACGAGCTCACGGTCGAAGGCGAGAGCCGTGAGCACGACGACGCGAAGATCAGTCACGCTATCCGCCACGCCCTGGGTTGGAACACCGCCGTGCCCGCCGACCGGCTCGACACCATCGTCCGCCACGGCGCGGTGACCCTGCGCGGCAGCGTCGAACACGGGTACCAGCGCGAGGCCGCCGAACGGACGGTGGCGGGGGTCGACGGCGTCGTCTCGGTGTGCGACCAGATCCAGGTCCTGGCCGCACCCACGAGCCACGGCCTCCTTCGCGACGAGGTGGAGGACTCGCTGGCGACCGAGATGCAAACCTGAGGTCGGTCTGACGGGCCAGCGCCTCGAGTCCGCTCCACGCCAGGGGCCGCCGCTGCGTTCGGGCGTGCACGTACGTTCGATCCGATGACGGCACGGAAGCTCAGCTCGCTGATGAGCGGCGCACGATCTTCAGCCCGGGTCGAGCGCGTGACGGCCGGACTCGTTCTTCACGAGCTCCGGACCCACAACTTTGGGGTGCTGTCCACGGATGCCGAGTCCCGCCGGCGGGGCGAGATGCGGATCTGCTTCCTGAAGATCACGCTCGATCCCCTGATCCGCACGTACATGGTCGGCTACGGCATCTGGGAGCTGCGATCGCGCATGGAGTCGGGCGCAGCGAAGGTCGTCATTTCCCCACCCTAGTCCGGGTTCACTTCTCGGCCGAGTCAGTCGCGTTAGGTCGCGCTCTTAGTAGGTCCGGCCCCGCTGCCGCGAGATGTCGAAGCGCGCGGTCTTCGCGACGGCCATGACCGCCATCACGCCCGCCTGCACCGGATCGCTCACCACCAGATCCGCTGCCGCAGGGACCGAGCCGGCCATGTTCAGGCTGATCACCAAGATGCCTTTGGCTCGCACCTCCTCGACCGCCTTCGTGATGTCACCGCCCATGAGCGCGCCGGCTAGGACAAGCGCGACCGCGCGAGGAAGACGACCGACCGCCCGAACGGCATCCGCGATGTTCGCCTCGCCGACGATCGGGATCGTGTCGATGCTGATCTTCTCGCCGCGGATGTTGTGCCGATCGGCCTCCGAGATCGCACCAAGGGCGACCTGGCCGACCTGCGCGCCGCCCCCGGCAACGATGATCCGCTTGCCATAGACCTCGAGCATCGTCGGCACCGGTCGGACCTCCTCGACCACCGAAAGCGCCTGGAGGTCGGCAAGCAGTGCCTCCGCGGCGGCGGCGTCGCCGGGAACGTCGATCTCCAGGTGCACGGCGCCACGCGGCCCGCGCTCGGGGATCTCGACCGACGTGATGTTCCCCTGATGCCGCAGGATCACGCCGGTGATCTCGTGAAGCGTGCCGGGTGCGTCCTTCCCGACGCAGAGCACGCCGAGCGAGCGAGTGGTCATGGCGCCCAGCCTAGTCGGGCGAGCGCTACCGTCGCGCAGGTGAGCCTGTCCTGGGGCCGCACGCCCGCGCCGGAACGACGCGTCAAGCTCCGGTGGCTGCTCCTGCTCGTGCCGCTGACGATCGCGGGGTTCGTCGCCTGGCCAAGACCGCCGGAGCTGCCGCCCAATGCGATCCTCCCGGAGACACGCGGCGAGATCCAGGCGACGCTCGACCACCACTTCAGCACCATCGCCCGGGATGATCGCGACGGTCATGCGCTGAGCTACGACCCGGAGCGGCCGGACCTTGCGCGCTGCCTCGGGTCGGACTACACGGCCGTTCGCCAAGGGGGACCGCCGCCCGCGGCGAGAGTGACGGCGGTCACGCCGGTCGGAACATACGACCTTCGGGCTGAGACCATCGCGCCGGACGGCACGACGGCGGTCCGGTACTTCCGGCGCGCCGGGGTCATCTGGAACCGGGTGAAGCCACCGTTCTTCATCTGGGAAACGAGCTGGCGCTGGTACCTGAGCGAGCCGCGGGCTGCGGACATCGCGGAGCGCACGCTCCGACTCGGCAGCGTCGAGCTCATCTACCCGGCGCTCGAGGAGACCGCGGTGCGCGCGGTCCTCGGGGACCTCGCCGCCGCGGCGGCCGACGCTGGCGCGGCCGCGGTGCGAGTGCACTGGGTCCTCACCCTGGAGCAGGCGCCGGGTGTCGGCTGCGGCCAGGCGTCGGTCGATCCGGCGACCGGCGATATCGTCCTCTACCGCCCGCGTTTCACCCCCGACGGGCGCCTCACCTCCGAGCTCCGCGCCGAGCTCACCCGCACGATCACCGGGCGGCCGGCGCACTGAAAGGCGAGGTGGAGTGGAGGCGCCGCGTCCTTCCCGATACGTTTTCTGGTCCAACGGGTATTACCCTCAGGGCACCGTGCTGTGCGCTTCCTGCGGCTACGGGAACCCCGAGGGCATGCGCTTCTGCGGCCAGTGCGGCATCGCCCTCGCGTTCGCCTGCCCGCGCTGCGACACCGAGATGCCGGCCGGGTTCGATTACTGCGGCAAATGCGGGACGAGGTTGGCCGCCGACGGGGATGGCCGGAGCGGCGAGACCCGGCAGATCACAGTGCTCTTTGCCGATATCTCGGGCTTTACCGCGCTCGCCGAGCGGCTCGACCCGGCCGAACTGCACGAGAACATGCGCGCGGCCTGGGACGTCATCGCTGACGAGATCCGAGCGAACGGCGGTCTTATCGAGAAGTACATCGGCGACGCCGTCGTCGCCGTGTTCGGCGCGGTCGGCACGGTCGCGGTCGATCATCCCGAGCAGGCACAGCGGGCGGCGCTCGACATCGTCGCCGCGCTCGACCGAACGAACGCCGCGATCGCCGAACGGACCGGGAGGCGCCTGTCCCTCCGGATCGGTCTGAACACCGGCATCGCGGTCGCCGGAACGATCGGCGATCGGCAGAGCGAATTTGGAGTCCTCGGCGACGCGGTGAACGTCGCGGCGCGGCTCGAGCAGGCGGCCGAGCCGGGGGAGATCCTCATCGGCGATGCGACCTATCGGCGCACGCCTGGCCTATTCGTCTACGAGCCGCACCCGCCGATCGTCGCGAAGGGCAAGAGCGCTCCGCTCGTCGCCTGGCGGCTCATCGGCCGCGCGGCAGAAGGTGCTGACGGGATCCTGCGGATGCCCCTCGTCGGTCGCGACGCCGAAATGGCGACACTCCTCGGAGCGCTCGATTCCGCGCTCGGCGAACGCGGCGCGCTTGTCTCGGTCGTCGGAGAGGCGGGACTGGGAAAGAGCCGGCTCATCGACGAGCTGCTGCGCGATCCCCGCACCCGTGGAGCGCGCGTGGGGCGGGTCCGTTGCAGCGCGTACGGCACGCACCGGCCGTACGGGGCGACCACCGATCTCATCCGCCGGGTCCTTGGTCTCGCCGGAACGGCGTCGGCCGACCACGCCTTCCGCACCATCACCGAGACCTATCCGGAGATCGAACCCGAGGTCCGGTCGCTTGTGCTTGCCGCGCTTGGCTACGGCGTCGAGCTGCCGCCGATGTCCGGCGAGACCAGACGCCGGCTCCTCGATCGCGGATTTTCGGGCCTTCTCCTGCGCGTCGCCGCGGCGCAGGGCCTTGTCGCGGCGATCGAGGATCTTCAATGGATCGATGCGAGCTCGCTCGGCTTCCTGAGCCGATTCGCGCCCGCGCTCAGCAGCGCTCGGGCGCTCATCGTGTTGTCGCATCGCGGCGACTTCGTCGCGCCGTGGGCCAACACCCGCGAGCACGTGCAGGTCCGCCTGCGGCCCCTCGATGACGCTGCGCTGCGCTGGCTCGTCGCGACGCTCGTGCCGGCCGAGTCCGTCGGGACCGACATCGGCGCCGCTGCCGCGGGGAATCCAGCCTACGGGGAGGAGGCGGTCCGCTGGCTCCGCCAGGGTGGGGTCATCGTCGCGGCAGGCCAAGGTGCCGCGTTGGTGGACATGAGCTCGCAGCCGGCACTTCCAGACTCGTTGGCCCAGCTGCTGCTTCGGCGTGTGGACGCGATCGCGCCCGCGGACCGGAGGATCCTCCACGCCGCGTCGGTGATCGGGCACAGCTTCGACGCACAGCTCATCCGCTCGCTGTACAGCGTCGACGTCGATGTCGAGGGAGCGCTCGCTCGTCTGGCCGAGGCGGGGATCATCGATGTCGACGCCCGCGGCACCCACCGGTTCCACCAGACGCTGCTGCGGGACATCGTCTATGGCGCGATGCTTTCGCGGCACCGCGAGGAGCTGCATGGTCGGATCGGATTGGCGATCGAGAACGCCCGGCCCGAGATCGCCGTGCAGCAGCCGAGCCTGTTGGCTCTCCACTTCGCCGCCTCGACGCATACGATGCGAGCGATCGAGTATGCCTTCCGCGCCGGCGATCGCGCACTGGAGCTTCACGACCTCGAAGCGGCGCTGCATCACTACCGTCTCGCTGCTTCGCTCGCGTTGCGGCTGGCCGACGGCGGTCCGGCCGAACGCGCCCGTGCACTCTTGTCGGCCGCGGACGCAGCCGCCGGGCTCGGAGCCTTTGAGGAGGCGCTCGTGGCGGCAGAGGAGGCGATCGCCTCCGGTCTTCCGGAGAACGACCTCCGCGGTGCGTTGCGGCGCCGTGCGGGAGCGCTCGCCGCGCGGGCGGGGATGACCGAGCGTGCGGCGGAGCATCTTGCCGACGCCGAACGGCTCACGCCATCGTTCGGGAGCGAACGCGCCGAGCTCACCTTGGCGAAGGCGACCCTCGCGCGGTCAGACGATCGCGCGACCGAGGCCCTCGTCATCGCGCGCATCGCCGTCCGCGAGTCGCAAGCGGCCGGCGATCAGGCCCGCGAGCTCGAGGCTGAGGAGGCGATCGTCGCGTACGCGACCGAAAGCGGACAGAGCGAAGACGTCCGTCGCGCGCTCGTCCACTGCGCCGAGCTCGCGACGCGCCTGGGCGACCTTCCTGGCCTGGTGCGGACGCTCGCCGCGCAGACGCGCGCGGCCCTGGATCGGGGGGCCGCCGATGAGGCTGAGGGCTTGGGGCTTGAGCTGCTCGCCACCGCGGCGCGGGTCGGCGACATCGGCGGTCAGGCCGCGGCGCTCCGGGCGCTCGCGCGCGCACATGAGCTGTTCGGTCGGACCGAAGAGTCGGAGCGTGCGCTGCAGCGGGCGCTCGCCCTCGCCGATCCGGCGATCGCCGATGCGCCCCGCGCGGCCGGCGTCGCCCAGACGCTCTTGGCGCTCGGCCGCGTCGCCCTGCGGCGCCCCGACCTTGGGCTCGCGGCGACCACGCTCGAAGAGGCCCACGTGCTCATTCCGCGGTCGCAGGATGCCGATCATCTCACCGCGCTGGTGTCCGCCGAGCTTGCACGGGTCGCGGTGGCGCGAGGGGCGCTCGACAAGGCGCGCGATCACGCGACGGCAGCGACAGCGGCGCAACGCGCGCATCGCTGCCGTCGCTGCGCCGCGGAGATCGCGCCGGCGCTGGTCGAAGTCGCCCTTGCGTCCGGCGATCTGGCGGAAGCCGAAGCCGCGCGCGCCTCCGGACTCGAGGCCGCATACCGCCTGAACTTGCCTATCGCGATCGCGGCTGTCCGACTTGCCGGTGGCCGGCTGCTCGCGGCCCGCGCCGACCCGGCCGGGGCGCAGAACGAATATCGGGCTGCGCTCGAGGCCTTCGATCGGTTCGGCCCGCAGCACCTTGTGGCCGAGACCCGCGCTGCGCTCGCGGGGCTACCGGAGGTCGAGTCGGAGTCGGCGTAGCGCGCGCGGACGCCGTCTAAAGGGAGAACTCCCCGATCGCGATGCGCTCGCGTCCATGGAGATACGGACGCAGCGCCGCGGGGATGACGATTGATCCGTCGGGCTGCTGATAATTCTCGAGGACCGCGATCATAAGCCGCGGAAGGGCCAGCCCGGAGGCGTTCAGGATGTGGGGGTGTTCCGATTTCCCGCCGGCCTCCCGCTTGAATCGGATGCCTGCGCGTTCGGCCTGGAGTGACCCACCATCGCTGCAGGAAGAGACCTCAAGCCATTCTCCGGCGCCGGGCGCCCAGGCCTCAACGTCAAAGCCCTTCATGGCCACGAAACCGAGATCGCCGCTGCAGCGCTCGACCACCCGTGCTGGGAGCTCCAGCTTCTCGAGTACCTCGACGGCCTTCTCCGTGAGGAGCGCGAGCTCGCGGGGGGACTCCTCCGGCACGCAGAACACCACCATCTCGACCTTGTCGAACTGGTGGCCCCGCTTGATCCCCCGGACATCCCGCCCGGCGCTCATGTGCTCCCGGCGGAAGCACGCGGTGTACGCCACGTAGCGAGCCGGGAGCTTCTCGAATGGGATCGTCTCATCGCGGTGGAGCGATACGAGCTGCGGCTCCGCGGTGGGAATGAGCCAAATGTCATCGTCCTCATCGCGGTAGAGGTTCTCGTCGAAGTGCGGCAGGTGCGCGCTCGCCTGCAGCGTCTCGCGCCGGGTGACGAACGGCGGGTAGATCTCGATGAAGCCGGCCTCGATCTTCAGGTCGAGCATCCAGGTGATGAGCGCGCGCTGGAGCGCAGCACCGGCGCCGCGGAGCACATAGAAGCGCGACCCGGACAGCTTCGTGCCGCGCGGGATGTCGAGGATCCCAAGCGCCTCGCCGATCTCCCAGTGCGGCTTCGCGGCGAATGGCAGCTGCCGGGGCTCGTCCTGCCGGACCACGGCGTTGTCGGCCTCGTTCTTTCCGATCGGCACACCCGGGGCGATCACGTTCGGGATCCAGTCAAGGTGCCCGGCGAGCTCGGCGTCGACGGTCGCGAGCTCTGTATCGATCGCGGCGATGCGCGTGCCGACCGCGCGCAGGTGTGCCTTCACCTCGTCGGTCGGCGGTCCGCCCTTGCTCCCCTTATTGCGCTCGGCCCGGAGCGTCTCGGCCTCGGACTTCAGCGCGCGGCTGCGCGCATCAAGCGCGATGATGCGGTCGAGCGGTGCCTCGAAACCACGGGCCTCGAGCATCGTCCGCACGCCGTCAGCGTCCTCGCGGATCCGGTCGATCGGTCGCATCGTCGCCCCAGTATCGGGCTGGCTACGATGACCTGCATGCGTGGCGGCTGGAGCGAGATCGTTCTCATCGCGTTCGAAGGACCGGACCGGTACTCGTTCGTCGGCGGCCTGGCGACCCGGATGAACGACCTGGCCGACGCCCTCGTCGACCGCGGCTATCGCGTTCGCCACCTCTTCGTCGGCGATCCGGCTGCCGCGCCGGTCGAGCTGCGACGCGACGGCGCAGTGCGCCTCGAGCGGTGGGGCCAATGGATCTCGCGGCTCCATCCCCGGGACGTCTATGACGGCGAGGCCGGGAAAGCCGCGGACTTCGGGCGGACGGTGCCGCCGCACCTACTTCGCGAGGTCATCGCGCCTGCGGCGCGGGCGGGCACGCGGGCGGTCCTCCTGTTCGAGGACTGGCAGACCGCCTCGGCGGCGATCGGCACGGCGGAGCTGGTCGAGGCCGCGGGCCTACGCGATCACGTTGCGATCTTCTGGAACGCGAACAACACGTATGGCTTCGACCGGATCGACCTGGCCCGTCTCGCCCGAAGCGTGAATATCACGACGGTCTCGCGCTTCATGCGCGCCGAGCTGGTGGGGGTCGGGATCGAGGCGGGCATCCTGCCGAACGGTATCGCCGAACGGTTCAACACGCCAGTGCCACCGGCCGACACGCACGCGCTGCAGCTGTCACTCGCCGATCGTCCGGCGCTGGTGAAGGTCGCGCGCTTCGACGCGGACAAGCGGTGGCTCTGGGCGGTCGACGCGATCGCGCAGCTGCGGGACTCCGGACGGCGGCCGCGGTTCATCATGCGCGGGAGCCGCAGCGACTACGCCGAGGTCGTCCGCGATCGCATCCGCGACCGCGGACTCACCGTCGACCGGATCGCCCTCGGCTCCGACGCCAGTCCGCGCGACCTTGCCGAAGCGCTCCATGAGTCGGTGGCTGATGTCGC